>DASRUH010000140.1:0-4895 GCA_035655535.1 Methylomirabilis sp. (SeqCode) | reverse complement strand
AACCGTCTGGGACTGCTCGCCGAAGCGGCCGGCCTCTTCATCCGGATCGCCGACTTCCGCCAGCTCGCCGTTGCCGGGTAGGAAGGAGCGGGTACAGCGCCCTTCCTTGAGTGGGAGGGGCGCTTTTCCGATTTGGGCCCTGGGAGCCGCCCCGACCGAAATGGGCACGCGGAATGCAAGGGGTCGGATGAGAGGCCTCGGCCGAGGGACATCGGAGCGGCAGGATCATGGGGGCGAAAAAATACGTCTACTTCTTCGGGAAGGGCAGGGCAGACGGCTCGGCCGCCATGAAGAACCTCCTGGGCGGCAAGGGCTCCAACCTGGCCGAGATGACGAATCTGGGCATCCCCGTCCCCCCGGGCTTCACCATCAGCACCGAGGCCTGCGTCGAGTCGATGAGGCGGAAGGGCACATTTCCTCCCGGGATGTGGGCCCAGGTGGAAAAACTTCTGCGGCGGCTCGAGCAGGTGATGGGACTCACGTTCGGGGACCGGGAGGCGCCGCTCCTCGTCTCGGTCCGTTCGGGCGCCCGTGTCTCCATGCCGGGGATGATGGACACGGTACTGAATCTCGGGCTCAACGATCAGGCGGTGGAAGGGCTGGCCAGGCGATCCCGCAATCCCCGCTTCGCCTACGACAGTTATCGTCGCTTCATCCAGATGTTCAGCAATGTGGTGCTGGACATTTCCGTGAAAAACTTTGAGGCCATTCTGGAGAAGCGGAAGCGGGACCGGGGGGTCGAGCTGGACACGGACTTGTCGGCGGATGATCTCCGCCTGATCGTCCGAGAGTACAAGGCGTTGGTCCGGGGGCGAACCGGGCGCGAGTTTCCTCAAGAGCCCCGGCAGCAGCTGCGGCTCGCGGTGGGCGCGGTCTTTGGATCGTGGAACAATCCCCGCGCCATCAAGTATCGCGAGATCCATCGGCTCCCGCACACCTGGGGGACGGCGGTCAACGTGCAGGCGATGGTCTTTGGCAACCTGGGAGAAAGCTCGGGAACCGGGGTGGCGTTCACGCGCGATCCCGCCACGGGAAAGAAGCGCCTCTACGGGGAGTTCTTGATGAACGCCCAGGGGGAGGACGTGGTGGCCGGGATCCGGACCCCGCAGCCCGTCGAGCAGTTGAGACGGATGGCTCCGCGGGCCTATCGCGAGCTGGATCACCTCTGCCGGAGGCTCGAGAAGCACTACCGGGACATGCAGGACGTCGAGTTCACCATGCAGGAGGGGAAGTTGTACCTCCTCCAGACCCGGACCGGGAAGCGGACCCCGGCCGCCGCCGTCAAGATCGCGGTCGACATGCAACGGGAGGGGCTCATCGACAAACGGCTGGCCCTCCTCCGGGTCGACCCGCACCAGATCGAACTGCTCCTCCATCCGATGCTTGATCCCACGGCTAAGCGAGAGCGCGTCGCCCACGGACTCCCCGCCTCTCCGGGGGCGGCCGTGGGGCGCGCGGTCTTCACGGCGGAGGATGCCGAGGCATGGGCCGGGCGCGGAGAGAAAGTCATCCTCGTCCGCGCCGAGACCTCACCCGAGGACGTGGGCGGCATGCACGCCGCCCAAGGTATCGTGACGGCCCGCGGCGGGATGACCTCGCACGCCGCGGTGGTCGCCCGGGGGATGGGGAAGCCCTGCATCGTGGGCTGCGGCGACATCACCATCGCCGAGGAGGCGCGGCGGTTCGTCGTGAAGGGCCGAACGGTCCGCGAGGGGGATTGGATTACCATCGAGGGGTCCACGGGCGATGTCATGCTCGGCCAATTGCCGCTGGTGCAGTCCGAGCTGTCCGGGGATTTCGCCCTCCTCGTGCGCTGGGCCGATGCGTACCGCACGATAGGGATCCGGACCAATGCGGACACCCCCGCCGACGCGGCCGCCACGATGCGCTTCGGGGCCGAGGGCATCGGTTTGTGCCGGACCGAGCACATGTTCTTCGAGGAGGCCCGCATCATCGCCATGCGCGAGATGATCGTGGCCGACGAGGCGGACGGGCGGCGGAAGGCCCTGGCCAAGCTGCTCCCGATGCAGCGGAGCGACTTTAAGGCGATCTTCGAGGAGATGAAGGGCCTCCCGGTCACGATTCGGCTCTTCGACCCGCCCCTCCACGAGTTCCTTCCCAAGACCGCGCATGAGCTCGAGACCCTGGCCGCCGACATGGGCATCCCCCTCGAGCGGCTCCAGCGCACGGTGCAAGCCCTGCAGGAGTTCAACCCGATGCTCGGCGAGCGGGGCTGCCGGCTGGCCATCACCTTTCCCGAGATTACGGAGATGCAGGTCCGGGCCATCTTCGAGGCGGCGTGTGCGATGGTCCGGGAGAAAAAGAAAGTCTTTCCCGAGGTGATGGTTCCCCTGGTGAGCACCGTGCACGAGTTCCGGCATCAGCGGACCATCATCGATCGGGTGGCGGCCGAGGTGATGCGGGAGGCCGGGGTCAAGGTGCGGTATCTCGTGGGCACGATGATCGAGATCCCCAGGGCCTGTCTCGTCGCCGACCAGATCGCCGCCGAGGCCGACTTCTTTTCTTTCGGGACCAACGATCTGACGCAGACGACGTTCGGCTTCTCCCGGGACGACGCGGGCAAGTTTCTTGCAAGGTATCTCGAGGAAGGGATCCTTACCGAAGACCCCTTCATCAGCCTCGACGAGGAGGGGGTCGGCCAACTGATGGCCATCGGAGTCAAGAAAGGGCGCGGCGTCCGGAAGAAGCTGGAGATCGGCATCTGCGGCGAACACGGCGGGGATCCCCGATCGGTGGCCTATTGTCATCGGCTCGGTCTGGATTACGTGAGCTGCTCGCCGTATCGGGTGCCGGTGGCGAAGGCGGCGGCCGCGCATGCCGCCCTCAAAGAGCAGGTGCAGGTTGTCGTGGTGGGAGAACATTAACGGAGGAAGGAGGACATTCTCATGGCCAAGCGGTTGCTGGTGCTGTGCATCACGGTGGGCGTCCTCGTGGGGACGTCGGGGGTGGCCGCGGCGTGGCGGCACGATTTCGAGGGGCGGGGGGCACGAGATAATCCGCTGCGGATCCTCGTCTTTCCGATTTTCATGGCCGGGGTGCTTGTCGATTCCTTCGTGATCAGGCCGATCAGTGTCGCTGCGTGCTTCCTGCCGGACCTCACCGGCTGCAGCCCGGATGAGCGGCGCGCCCTCGGGATGGAGGAGGAGAGGGCGCCGGAGTTGCCCCGGGAGCGGACCGAGTACTAGGTCGGGCGCCGACGCTCGGAGCAGCCTTCAGCTCGTCACCATCCATCAGGCCTCCGAATCCTCGATGGGGGTGAGGTCGGAGGCCTGAGTGCTGAGGACTGAGGACTGAGTTGTGGGGGCTGAGGGCTGAGGCGAAAGCCTTGACACGCTGAGGGGGCGGGGGGTAATATCCCCGCCCAAGCTACGGGGCTTTTTTCGTCGAGAGCGCATGGGACAGCCGGCCAAGAAATCGGGTTCCCGTTTCTACGAGCTGTACTGCATCGGCTGCGGCAAGGGCGTGCGGGAAGAAGAATCAAGCACCCGCTGTCCGTCGTGTCGCAGCCCGCTCGACGTCCGCTACGACTACGAATACATCCGGTCCCGCCTCAACCGCTACTCGCTCCGGAATTCGCCCATCAAGGCCATGAAGTACCTCGACTTCTATCCCATCGAGAATCTCGACCTCGTGGTCTCGCTGGATGAGGGGGGCACGCCGCTGTACCGCTGCGGCAAGCTGGGCGAGATGACCGGCTACGCGCACCTCCACATCAAGAACGAGGGGGCCAATCCGACGGGAGTCTTCAAAGACCGGGGGTCCATGGTGGAGCTGTCTAAGGCCAAGGAACGGGGGGCGAAGGCGATCTGCGTCGCCTCCACCGGGAACATGGCCGCTTCGGTCGCCGCGTACGCCTCCAAGGCGCTGTTGCCCTGCTATGTGCTGGTCCCCGAAGGGACCGCCATCGGAAAGATGGCCCAGGCCCTGAGCTACGGGGCGCGGCTGCTGCAGGTGCGGGGGACGTACACCGACGCCTTCCGCCTCACCGAGGAGATGAGCGCCCGGTACCACTTCTACCTGGCCGGGGACTACGCCTTTCGGGTCGAGGGCCAGAAGTCGCAGGCCTTTGAGATCATCGAGCAGCTCGACTGGCGGGCCCCGGGGGCGGTGATCGTGCCGATGGGCTTCGGGACCAACATCGCCGCCCTCTGGAAGGGATTCAAGGAGTTTTTCGAGATGGGGCTCATCGACCGGCTGCCGCGCATGATCGGGGTCCAGCCGGACGGCTGCAGCCCCATCGTGGCCGCCTTCAACCAGGGACAGGAGAAGATCACGCCCGTGGATCGCCCGAACACCATCTGCTCGGCGGTGGCGGCGGGGGACCCCCTGGATGGGCCGAAGGCCCTGCGGGCCATTCGCGAGTCGGGGGGATGCGCGCTGATGGCAAGCGACGGCGAGATCCTGGAGGCCCAGCAGCGGCTCGCTCGCCTCGAATCGATCTTCGTCGAGCCGGCGGGGGCCCTGTGCATTGCGGCGCTGCAACCCCTCTTGACCACGGCGCGGGTCCGGAGTGACGAGGTCGTTGTCTGTCTCGCCACGGGGAACGGGCTCAAGGATCCGCGGTCGGCGCTGCGCGTGCTGCCGTCACCCGCGGTCATCGAGCCCTCGATGCAGGAGGTGGACAAGTTCCTCAAGCTCAAGCTCTACGAGGTCCGGGCCGCGGGGGCCAAGAACGGCGACCGCAACCTCTTCACCGAGGTCCCGTCCAAGGCGGCCCTCTCCGACCTGGTGAATCGGGAGTTCGGGATCCGCCTCACGCCGGAGTACGCCCAGCGGATTCTCGGCCTGGTGGAGGATTTCGTCAACAAGGGCAAGCCGGTCACCAAGGCGGACCTGCAGTACATCCTCGAGACCACCTTGAAGCGCGCCTCGGG
>DASRUH010000139.1:0-5611 GCA_035655535.1 Methylomirabilis sp. (SeqCode) | reverse complement strand
CGGATCTGCCAACCCCTGCGGTCGATGCAGCTCGTCCTCCCCATTATTCGTCATCACCACGAGCGGTGGAATGGGAGCGGCTATCCGGACAGTCTCGTCGGTGAGGCGATTCCCCTCACGGCCAGAGTGCTCCAGGTTGTCGATATATTCGATGCGTGTGTAGGGGACCGGCCGTATCGCAAGGGGGTTCCGGTTGCCGAGGCCGCCAAAATCCTCGAGGAGGAGGTCGGGAAGGGGTTGGCCGATCCCAGGGTGGTGGCCGAATTTCTCGCCCTGCTCGCCACGAATGGCGACTTCGTAAAGACCACGTCACCGGCCCTCGCGCGGTAGCAGGGCTTCTTCCCGCACGAGGGCGATCCCCGAGATCTCGTCGACGCTCCTGATATAGCGGAACTGGAGCTCCCGCCGGACCTCTTCCGGGATGTCCTCCAGATCCTTGGCGTTCCGTTCCGGCAGCACGACGCTCCGGAGGCCGGCTCGCCTGGCGGCCAGCACCTTTTCCTTGATGCCACCCACCTGCAGGACCTGCCCCCGCAGCGTGATCTCGCCCGTCATCCCCACATCGCTCAGGACCGGTCGTCCCGTCACGAGCGAGAGGAGCGCCGTATAAATGGTAATCCCGGCGGAGGGGCCGTCTTTGGGAATGGCCCCCGCGGGGACGTGGATGTGGATGTCCTGGGTCAGGAAGAAGTCATCGGAGATGTCGAGCGTCCGGGAGCGGCTCCGCACGGCGCTCAATGCCGCCTGGGCGGACTCCTTCATGACCTCGCCGAGATGGCCGGTCAGGATGAGGTTCCCCTTTCCCGGCATCTTCGTGGCCTCCACGAAGATGATGTCGCCGCCCGTGGGCGTCCAGGCAAGACCGGTGGCCACCCCCGGTTGCGCGGTGCGCTCCGCCACCTCCGAAAAGAACTTCACGGGGCCGAGCAGGGCATGCAGGTCCTCCGCCGTGACGGTGACGGCATCGGTGCGTCCCTCCGACACCTGCTTGGCGACCGCCCGACAGGCGGTCGCGATCTCCCGCTCCAGGTTCCGCACCCCCGCCTCCCGGGTGTATGCGCTGATGATCTGCCGGAGGGCGTCGTCGGCGAAGGTGAGCTGCGCTTGCGTGAGGCCGTGGGCGTCCAGCTGCTTGGGGATCAGGTATCGCTTGGCAATGTGAAGTTTCTCCTCCTCGGTGTAGCCGGGCAGCTCCAGCACCTCCATCCGGTCCCGGAGGGCGGCAGGGATCGGATCGAGGATGTTGGCGGTCGCAATGAACATCACCCGAGAGAGGTCGAAGGCCACCTCGAGGTAGTGGTCCGAAAAGCTCACGTTCTGCTCGGGGTCCAGCACTTCGAGTAATGCGGATGACGGGTCTCCCCGGAAATCGGCCCCGATCTTATCCACCTCGTCCAGCATGAAGACCGGATTGTTGCTCCCCGCCTTCCGGATCCCCTGGATGATCCGGCCCGGCAGCGCCCCGACGTACGTCCGGCGGTGCCCCCGGATCTCGGCCTCATCCCGGATTCCGCCGAGGGAGATCCGGACAAACTTCCGGCCCAGGGCGGCCGCGATCGAGTGACCGAGCGATGTCTTCCCGACGCCCGGGGGGCCCACGAAGCAGAGGATGGGACCCTTCATATCCTTCTTGAGCTTGCGGACGGCCAGATACTCGAGGATCCGCTTTTTCACCTTCTCGAGGTCGTAGTGGTCGTGGTGCAGGATCTGTTCGGCGGCGGCGATGTCCAGGCGGTCCTCGGTCCCCTTCAGCCACGGCAGCTCCACCAGCCAATCCAGGTACGTGCGGACCACGCTGTACTCCGCAGCGGCGGGGGGCATGCGGCCGAATCGCTCGAGTTCCCTCAGGGCCACCTCCCGCACCTCGTCGGGAAGGGGCGTGACGTCGATCCGCTGGCGGAGCTCCTCCGCCTCCTGGGTCCGTTCGTCGCCCTCGCCCAGTTCCTGCTGGATGGCCTTCATCTGCTCGCGGAGGTAGTACTCGCGCTGGGACTTATCCATTCCTGCCCTGACCCGGTCCTGGATCTGGCGGCTCAACTCGAGCGACTCCAGTTGCCTCGCCAGCAGTTCCGTCACCCGCTTGAGGCGGGGCTTGATCTCGGTCGTCTCCAGGACGCCCTGCTTCTCCTCCACCGAGAGGTTCAGGTTGGAGGTGATCATGTCCGCGAGCATGCCCCCTTCGTCGATGTTGAGGGCGAGCACGGCGAGTTCGGCGGGGAGGTGAGGGGAGAGTTCGACCGCCTGCTGGAAGAGGCGCCGCAGATTGTAGACCAGCGCCTCGACCTCTTGATCGCGGTCCTCCCGGTCGGGGAGGATTTCCACGACGGCCCGGTAGTAGGAATCGGACTGGATGATCTGGACGAGGCGGATCCGCTCGAGACCCTGCGTCATGATGCTCATGGTGCCGTCGGGCAGCTTGATCATCTTGGCGATGACCGCTGCGGTCCCCAGCGGGTAGAGATCCTCCGGGCGTGGGTCCTCCGCCTCCTTGTCCTTCAGGGCCACGACGCCGATGAGCCGGTCCCCGATGACCGCCTCGTCCACGAGGCGCACGGATCGGGGCTGCCCCACGAGGATGGGGAGGATGACATGGGGGAAGAGGACCGTTCCGCGGAGCGGCAGGATGGGGAGCTCGCGGGGAATCGCGGTTCCAGGTCCCGTGGCTCGGCTCTCGGCTTCACCTGCGGTCATGCAATGCCTCCCGGCAGCAGCGGCTCACTCCGTCCGGATCCGAACGGCCGTGGCGCTCGACTCCTGTCGCTTGGGGATGGTGATGCGGAGGAATCCATCCTGATAGGCCGCCTCGATGGCGTCCTGCGACGGGGTGAAGTCGAGCGGGATCCAGCGTTCGAAGGGCCCGGATTCAATCTCCACCTGGTGGCAGCGTTGCGCATCGACCGGCATGGCGATGCGGCGGACCCCGGCGATGCGGAGGCGACGGCCGTCCAGCTCCACCGCGATTTCCTTCCGCTCCGCACCCGCAAGCTCCATCACGACGATGACCGCCACGCTCGTTTCGAAGATGTCGATCGCCGGCTCGAAGGCGGAGCCGCGGATGGGGGCGGGACGGCCCCGGTGAAAGATGGTCTTCATCATCTCCACCATAGTGGTCCGGAGCCGTTCGAACTCTCGCTCGATATCCTCGCCGACATCCGCCACGGCGCTTCCCCCCCTCCGCTCGGGGTCCTGCGCGCCGAGCCCCACCGTGGGGCGGTTCGCCCGATGCGGGGCCTGGCGCAGGGACCGTATCCTCCTACGATAGCAGAGGGCACGCGCGGGATCAACTGAACCGTCGCCTTGTGGGGGGAGGAGGAGGAGGGTAGAATATGCGGCGGCCCACGCCAGGGGGATGCGGATGGAGGGTGGCATCACCGCGGTCGAAGGAATCCGGGTGGGGCACGCGAGCGACTTCGACGCGTGCACCGGATGCACCGTCATCCTTTGTGAGGCGGGGGCCGTTGCCGGCGTGGACGTCAGGGGATGGGCCTCGGGGACCCGCGAGCTGGACGCCCTGGCGCCCCAGCATCTGGTGACCGAGATTCATGGCCTGCTGCTGGCCGGCGGCTCCGCCTTCGGCCTCGAGGCGGCTGCCGGAGTCATGCGATACCTCGAGGAGCGAGGGATCGGCTTTGACGTCGGGGTGACCCGGGTCCCCATCGTTCCCGGGGCCATCCTCTTCGACCTCGGCATCGGCGATTTTCGGGTCCGTCCCGATGCCGCTATGGGGTATCGGGCCTGCGAGGCGGCGGTGCGGGGAAAGGTGGAGGAGGGGAGCGTTGGTGTCGGGACGGGCGCGACCGTGGGGAAGCTGTTCGGCGTCCGTCACGCTATGAAGGGCGGGGTGGGAACCGCCAGCATCGAGCTGAAAGGAGGACTCAGGGTGGGGGCGCTGGCCGCGGTGAATGCCTTCGGGGATGTCCGGGACCGCGCGACGGGGGCGATCCTCGCAGGGGCGCGGGACCCGGACACCGGAAAGCTGGCGGATACAGTTGCGCAGATGAAGCAGGGGCGTTCCCGCCGGGCCTTTTACGTCCAGAGCACGACCTTGGCCGTGATCGCGACGAATGCGCGGCTGACGAAGGCGGAGGCAATCCTCGTCGCCCGCATGGGCCAGGGGGGACTGACCCGGATGATCGCGCCGGTCCACACGGCCTTTGACGGGGATGTCCTCTTCGCGTTGGCTACCGGAGACGTCGAGGGAGACGTGAATCTCGTGGGCCAAGCAGGGGCCGAGACGGTTGCTGAAGCGGTCCTTCGGGCCGTCAAAACGGCGACTAGCCTCGGCGGCATTCCTGCCTATCGGGAATTCAACCCGTGATCCCTGTCGTGCCGTGGCACAGGGATCCTTCTCATGGGGGATCGAAGGGGTACCGGACGTTCAGGCGGGGTGATGGGCTGCGGCGGGTCTTAACTCTTCTGTCCTTCGGCCTTCTTTTCGTCAGCTTCCTTGCCCTCTTTGGGGGTCACATCGATGGCGTCCTTCCCCGAGGTGGCGTCCTTGAAGCCGCGGATGGCCTTGCCCATTCCCGAGCCGATCTCGGGGAGGCGGTTGGCCCCGAACACGATCAAGACGATGAAGAGGATCACCAGAAGCTCTGGAATTCCCAATCCAAACATCGCTCCTCCTGAGTGCGAGGCCGTGAAAAACCCTCTGGTGTGCCCCGCTCTTGATTAAGCATCGTACATCCCTCCCGGCGTGTCAACCCAAAACTGGCCACGGGGAGATCTGTCCCGACTCCTCCTACCGGCCGTAGGGGACGCGGTCGTCGCCGTGGCGTCGCGTAAGCTTGATCTGGTCGAAATGTTCCAGGTAGGGGATGGCGTACTTGCGGGTGATGCCGAGCAGATCCTTAAAGGTGGGGACCGAGATGGAGGCGTGGCGCCCGAGGTGCTCCACGAGCCGGGTCTTCGCCTGCTCGTACGCGTCGCGATGCATATACAGGTCGTCCGCGATCTTGACGAGGGTGCCCTGTTCGACCAGACGAAAGAAGATCGCCTGCGCGGCTCTTCGGTCTGCCCCCGCCTCCTTGAAGGCTGCGTTAACCGTCGGCGGCTGCAATCCCCCCCGTCGGTAGAGGGTTTCGAGGCGTTCGGTGAGCGCCGCCTCTGCCGCCGATAGTTGGGGCCGGTGCGCCGTAAGGCGGACCCTGTCGCGGTCCTGGGTCACCTCCTTCGCCACCGTGAGGTCGTTCAAGAGCTGGGCGAATAGCGCCGGGGCAACCCCTCTCGCCAGGCGACTGCGGAGCTCCTCCTTGGAGATCCCCTCTCGCAGCGGGTTCTGCGCGTGAAACTGCCTGAGCAGGCTCAGGACGGTCCCGTAGAGATCCTCATAGACCTCCCTATGGAGGTAGGCTTCTCCGTCCCGCCCCGGAAGCCGGATGATCCTTCCGGCAGTCAGGAGCTCTCGAAGCTCACCTTGCAGGGCCTCGGGGTCTAGCCCGGCCAGAGGTTGTAGGCTCAAGGGAGAGAGGGGAGAGGTGTTGCTCTTCAAGACTTGCAGGAGACGGTCTCGCGATGAGCCCCGCTCCAGGATCTTGAGGTGGGCGACGACCTCGGGGCGCCTGCGTCGCTTGAGGGATGGGCAGGGATCGAGGATGACCCCACCCCCTAT
>DASRUH010000138.1:0-3532 GCA_035655535.1 Methylomirabilis sp. (SeqCode) | reverse complement strand
GGCGGCCGCCGCAGGCGCCCCTGCCCCCACCGCGGCCGGCGCCGCCACCGCGGCGGCGGAGATGCCGTACTTCGTCTCGAGCGCCTTGACCGCCTCATGCAGCTCCCGGACCGTCCATGCATCAATGGATTCGATGAAATCCTGGACCGTCACCTTTGCCATGGAATCCTCCTCTGCGTCCGATATGCGGGCCCTGGCCCGCTGCCCGGATTACCTTCCGCTCCGCTCTCGCTTCTGCCGCGCCTGATCCAGGCAGACCATGAACCCCCGGAGTGGCCCGGAGAGGACGGCGCCGCATCGGCCCAGCGGAGCCACCATGCGCCCCAACAGGCGGGCCACGAGGACCTCCCGGGAGGGAAGCTCCGCCATGGCCAGGACCTCCTCTCGGGGGAGGATCCGGCCACCCACCAGCCCCGCCTTGACCTGAAGGACCGGCGTCCGCTTCGAGAACGCCGATAGGATCTTGGCCGTCGCCACCGGATCCCCGGAGGCGAAGGCGACGGCCGTAGGCCCCGCAAGATACGGCGTGAGCCCCTGGATCCCCAGTTCGTCCGCCGCCCGCCGGGTGAGGCTGTTCTTCACGACGCGGTACTCGGCCGCACCTTCTCGGAGCGCCTGGCGCAGCTCCGTGATCTCCGCGACGGTGAGTCCCCGATACTCGGTGAGGATCACGCTCTTGGCGCTCCGCAGGCGCTCCTTGAGTCGCTCGACCGCCTCGATCCGCGCCTGCCGCTTCGCCGAAACCCGACTCATCATCCCTGCCCTTTCTCGTCCCGCTGGTCCGGGGCCCCCGCGCGGATGTTCACGCCTTGCCCAGGCTCGCGACGGCGTCCACGTCGACCCGGACGGAGGGGCTCATCGTGGCGGAGAGCGCCACTCCCTTCAGAAACTTGCCCTTGCTGCTCGCCGGCTTCGCCCGCAGGAGTGCCTCGAGGAGGACCGTGGCGTTCTCCAGCAGTTGCTCCTCCGAAAAGGACGCCTTGCCAAAGGGGGCGTGGATGATGCCGGCCTTGTCCACCCGATACTCGATCTTCCCCGCCTTGAACTCCTTCACGGCTCGCGCGATGTCGAAGGTGACCGTCCCGGTCTTGGGGTTCGGCATGAGCCCACGGGGCCCCAGGATCTTCCCCAGCTTCCCCACCTGACCCATGACATCCGGGGTGGCAATGGCCCGATCAAACTCCAGCCATCCCTGTTGGATCTTCTCGATGAGATCCTCGCACCCGACGACATCGGCCCCCGCGTCCCTGGCCTCTTTCTCTTTCTCCCCCTTGGCGAAGACCAGGAGCCGGATAGACTGGCCGGTCCCATGCGGCAGGACGACCGTCCCCCGAACCAGCTGGTCCGCCTTCCGCGGGTCCACGCCGAGGCGGACCGCCATCTCGACCGTCTCGTTGAATTTCGCCGACGCGACGGACTTGAGCACCGCGATCGCCTTGCGGAGCTCGACCGGCTGCGGCGCCTGCTCGGCCACCACCGTCTTCGCCTTCACAAACCGCTTTGATTGCCCCACGCTCTCGGCCTCCGCTGTGCTGTCAGCGATCAGCAGTCACCCAAGGCCGTTCAATGTGCAATGTTCAACGTTGAACCGTGAACGTCGCACTCTCCCCACCACCCAAGACCCAACACCTGAAACCCCTGCCGCTATGGGACGACCTCGATCCCCATGCTCCGGGCCGTCCCTTCGATGATCCGGACCGCCGCACCCAGCGAATTGGCGTTGAGGTCCTTGAGTTTCGTCTTGGCGATCTCTTCCACCTGGGCCCGCGTTACCTTCCCCACCTTGATCCGGTTCGGCTCCTTCGAGGCCTGAGCGATCCCCGCCGCCTGTTTCAGCAGCACCGCGGCCGGCGGCGTTTTGGTCACGAAGGTGAAGGAGCGATCGCCATAGATCGTGATCACCGCGGGGATGATCAACCCCTCCTGGTGCTGCGTCTTGGCGTTGAAGGCCTTGCAGAACTCCATGATGTTGACGCCGTGCTGGCCCAGCGCCGGACCCACCGGGGGAGACGGATTCGCCTTTCCCGCAGGCACCTGCAGCTTGACCACCGCTACGACCTTCTTCGCCATCGTCGCTCCGCAACCAGCCGCTGGGACGCTAGCAGGCCAGTATGGTCCTGTTAAAACCCTGTAACCCTGTAACCCTGTAACCCTGTAACTTTCTAACCCTCACCGTCAGACCTTCTCCACCTGCAGGAACTCGAGATCCACCGGGGTGGGCCGCCCGAAGATGCTCACCATCACCTTGAGCCGCCCCTTCTCGGGCCTGATCTCTTCCACGAGGCCGGTGAAGTTGGTGAAGGGCCCGTCAATGACCCGGACCGCCTCCCCGCGCACGAATTGGACGCGGTGCCGCGGCTTCTCGGTCCCCTCCTCTACCTGCTGGCGGATCTGCGCGACTTCCCCCTCGGGGATGGGCGTCGGTCGGGTCCCGGGCCCGACAAACCCGGTCACCTTCGGCGTGCTCCGCACCAGATACCAGAGATCGTCCGACATTTCCATGCGGATCAGGAGATAGCCGGGGAAGAACTTCCGGGAGGCGATTCGCTTCTTCCCCTTCTTGAGCTCCACCACGTCCTCGGTGGGGATCAGGATCTCCGAGATCTTGTCCTTAAAGCCCAGGGCGGTCGCCCGCTGCTCGATGCTCGCCTTGACCTTGCTCTCGAACCCCGAGTAGGTGTGGACGACGTACCAGCGCTGCTCTTGTTGCTCCGTGGTGACCATCGTGACCATCCCCTATCACCGCAGGATGGCCGACATGATCCGCTGCAGAATCACGTCGACCAGTCCCAGAAAAAATGAAACGATAAAAACAGACACGATGACGACGGCCGTTGAGCCGATGACTCCCTTGCGCGGCGGCCAGATGACCTTGGCGAGTTCGGCCCGCACCTCTTTGAAGAACCGGGTGGCCTTCTCGATCCACTCCCGCATCTCAGTTCACCGTTCACAGTTCACAGTGCACGGTTCACAGTGAATCCCGAGTTTCCCGACTGTGAACTGTGAACGGTCGACTGTGAACTGCTGTGGCAGGCCAGGAGGGACTCGAACCCCCAACCGCCGGTTTTGGAGACCGGTGCTCTGCCATTGAGCTACTGGCCTTCACTACTGGCAATCCCGCCGTGCCGGATGCCAACGCCCCTCAGCCGACCCGATTTTTCGCCCCGCGGCGAAACGCTTCGGAGGCTGCGTCCCCCCACCTCCCCAACCCCCGCTATTTCACTTCCTTGTGGGCGGTGTGTTTCCGGCACCACCGACAGTACTTTTTCCGCTCCAATCGGTCGGGAGTCGTCTTCTTATTCTTGGTGGTCGAATAGTTCCGGCGCTTGCAATCCGCGCAGGCCATGTCGATGATCTCGCGCATCCGTGCTCCGCACGCCTCGCTCCGCCGTCCGCCGTCCGCCGCGCCGCTACTTCTCGATGGTGCTCACGACCCCCGCCCCCACGGTCTTGCCCCCTTCCCGGATGGCGAAGCGGAGCTCCTTCTCGAGCCCGATGGGCTGGATGAGCTCGATCTTGAGGCGGATGTTGT
>DASRUH010000137.1:0-7886 GCA_035655535.1 Methylomirabilis sp. (SeqCode) | reverse complement strand
GTTGATCTCGCACGGATCAAGGTCAAGGCGGGCCACGGCGGGAAAGGCTGCATCAGCTTTCGGCGTGAAAAGTACGTTCCGCGGGGGGGACCCGACGGCGGGGATGGAGGGCGGGGAGGCGACATCTTCGTGGAGGCCTCCCGGTCGGTGAGCACCCTCCGCGATCTCAAGTATCAGCACGTGTACCGGGCGCCGCACGGGGGCCACGGGCGGGGAAAGAAGAAGCGCGGTCGGGACGGGGCGGATGTCGTCATCCGGGTCCCCCGGGGCACGGCGATCACCAACCAGGCGACGGGTCAGCTCCTGGGAGACCTGACGGAGGACCGGCAGCAGGTCCTGGTGGCTCGCGGCGGCCGGGGGGGCAGGGGGAACGCGGCGTTCGCCACGTCGACGCAGCAGGCACCGCGGGTGGCCGAGGAGGGACGCCCAGGCGAGGAGCGGACCCTGCTCGTGGAGCTGAAGCTCCTCGCCGACATCGGGTTGGTAGGGTCCCCCAACGCCGGCAAGTCCACGCTCCTCCGGGCCCTGACGCGGGCGCAGCCGAAGATCGCCGACTATCCCTTCACCACGTTGGTCCCCAACCTCGGGGTTCTCGATCTTTCCCCGAACGACCGTGTGACGGTGGCGGACATTCCGGGGCTCATCTCGGGGGCCTCGGAAGGGGCCGGGCTCGGTCTCAGTTTTCTTCGCCACATCGAGCGCGTCCGCCTCATCGTGCACGTCCTCGACGTCTCCGAGGGTCAGGACCCTCTAAAGACGTTTGAGGCGGTGGAGGAGGAGCTCGAGGCGTACGGTCGCACCCTCACGACGCTCCCCCGACTGGTCGCGGCCAACAAGATCGATCTCCCCCACGAGCAGAACCTCGCCCGCTGTCGCCCCTATTTCTCGGGCCGGGGGATCCCCCTCTACCCCGTCTCGGCCCTCACGGGCCAGGGCGTGGGCGCCCTCACCGAGAGCTTCCGGCAGCACGTCGGTCGCGCGCTGGAGCGAAGGGAGACCCGTGGATCGCGCGGAGCTCGCTAAACACGTTCGCCGCCTGGTGGTCAAGGTGGGCTCGGGCGTCCTTTCCCGGGGGACCCGCTGCGTACAGATCGAGTCGATTCAGGGCCTCGCCAAGCAGATCGCCTCGATCATGAGCCAAGGGGTGCAGGCTCTCCTCGTCTCCTCCGGGGCGGTGATGGCCGGACTCGAACGGCTCGAGCGCAGGGAGCGACCGCGGAGCATCCCCATGACGCAGGCGGCGGCGGCCGTCGGCCAGAGCGCGCTGATGGCGACGTATGAAGAGGCCTTTCGACCCTTCGGCATCAAGGTCGCCCAGATCCTCCTCACGCAGGAGGATGTCCGGGACCGGATGCGATATCTCAACGCGCGCAACACCCTCTTCGCGCTCCTCGAGCTGGGCGTCCTGCCCATTGTGAACGAGAACGACACGGTCGCGGTCGAGGAGATCAAGTTCGGGGACAACGACATCCTGTCGGCGCTGGTCGCCGCGCTGGCGGAGGCGGATCTGTTGATCATGCTCACCGATCAGGACGGGCTCTACACCGCGGACCCCCGCGCAAACCCCGAGGCGCGGCTGATTCCGGTCCTCGCGAGCCCATTCCCCGCGGACGCCTTCTGGGCCGGTCCCACTCGCACGGCGGTTGGGATCGGGGGGATGGCCTCGAAGGTGGAGGCGGCGAAGGTCGCGACCGCCTCGCACATTCCGGCGCTCGTGGCGAACGGCCTCACCCCGGACATCCTTGTCCGTCTCCTGGCGGGCGAGTCGCTCGGCACCCTCTTCCTCCCCCAGGCGACCCGGATGGGCGGGCGCAAACAATGGCTGGCCTTCGCATCGCATCCGAAGGGGGGCATCCGGGTGGATGCGGGGGCGAAGCGAGCGCTCATGCGGGAGGGGCGGAGTCTCCTGCCCTCCGGGGTCCAGGGGACGGTGAAGGGGTTCGAGGCAGGGGATGTGGTGTCGATCCTCGGGGGGGAAGACGAGGAGTTCGCCCGGGGGCTCGTGAATTACAGTGCCGACGAGGTGGAGCGGATCAAGGGACGCAAAAGCGACGAGATCGAGCGGATTCTGGGGTACAAACACTCGGACGAGGTCATCCACCGGGACAACCTCGTGATCCTGGAGGGGCGTAGTTGAGGGAGGTGGAGGCGATAGCCCGTCAGGCCCGGGAGGCGGCGCGCGCCATGGCGGTTGCCTCGACGGAGGTCAAGAATCGGGCGCTTGCGGCCATGGCCCAGGGGCTTCTCGATCGTCAGGGGGAGATCCTGGACGCGAACGCGGCGGATCTCGCTGCGGCGCAGGGAGGGGGGCATCCACCCGCCTTTCTCGACCGGCTGCGCCTCGATCCCGATCGGGTGCGGGCCATGACGCGCGGGCTCGAGGATGTGGCCGCCCTCCCCGATCCCGTGGGAGAGATCACCGGCGTGGAGCGCCGCCCGAACGGCCTCTGGGTGGGACGCATGCGCGTCCCCCTCGGCGTCATCGCCGTCATCTACGAGTCGCGGCCCAACGTGACCGCCGATGTGACCGGGCTCTGCGTCAAGGCCGGCAATGCCATCATCCTGCGGGGGGGCTCCGAAGCGATTCGGTCGAACACGGCCATCGCCGCAGTGCTCACCGCGTCGGCCGAGGCCGCCGGACTCCCCAAGGGGGCCGTGGGGATCGTGGGGACTACCGATCGCGCCGCGGTCCACGCTCTCCTTAAGCTGGATCGATACATCGATCTGGTGATCCCCCGGGGCGGAGAGGAGCTCGTCCGGACGGTGAAAGAGGCCTCCACGATTCCGGTGATCGCCCACGAGAAGGGGCTCTGCCATCTCTACGTAGACGCCGCTGCCGATCTCGCCATGGCCGGGGATGTGGTCTTCAACGCGAAGGTGGAGCGACCGGGGGTCTGCAATGCCGTGGAAACCCTCCTCGTGCATGAGCAGGTGGCCGCCACGTTCCTGCCCACCATGGCCGCGCGCCTGGAGGCGGCCGGCGTGGAGCTCCGAGGATGTCCGCGGACGCGGGCGGTCCTGCCCCATCTGCGCGAGGCCTCCGATGCCGATTGGGCGACGGAGTATCTGGACCTGATCCTTGCGATCAAGGTAGTGACGTCCTTCGAGGAGGCGGTGGCGCACATCGGACAGTACGGCTCGGGACTCGCCGAAGGGATCATCACCGCCGATCATGGTGAAGCGCTCCGATTCCTCCGGGAGGTGGACGCCGGGGTGGTCTTCGTCAACGCCTCCACCCGGTTCGCCGACGGAGGGGAATTCGGCATGGGGGCCGAGATCGGCATCAGTACCCAGAAGTTGCACGCGCGGGGCCCCATGGGGCTCAGGGAGTTGACCTGTACGAAGTTCATCGTGCTCGGCGAGGGCCAGGTCAGGGATTCCCGCCGCCCGGACAGGTGACAGTTCACGGTTGACCAAGGGGGAAGGCGGTCGGTTGGCCTAATTCAGACGTCGGTGAACTGTGAACGGTGAACCGTGAACCCACTGGGGTTACGAGCATGCGCATCGGTGTGATGGGCGGAACCTTCGATCCGATTCACCTCGGCCATCTCCGGGCGGCCGAAGAGATCTACTGGGCCTTTGCGCTCGATCACATTATCTTTGTCCCCGCGGCCCGTCCGCCCCACAAGGCGGTTCAGGATGTGGCGGCGCCGATCCATCGGTACGAAATGGTCTCCTTGGCGACGGTCTTCACCCCGTACTTCAGCGTCTCTCCCATCGAGCTCAATCGCCGGGGCCGATCGTACTCGGTCGAGACGCTGCGTGAGCTGCTGCGATTGTACGGCTCGGACACCGCCCTGTACTTCATCATGGGGGTGGACAGCTTCCTGGAGATGAGCAGCTGGAAGGAGGCAGAGCAGATTCTGCGTCTGGCCCAGGTCATCGTGACCGCCCGGCCCGGCTGGCGGCTGGACGAGGTGGAGAAGACCTTGACGCCCGAACAGCATCGCCAACTCGGCGACCCCCAGTTTCGCTACCTGAAGATTGCGGAGGTGACGCCGGAGCGGGCTCACCAGGGGCCGGTCCCGGGCCTCGTCCTGTTGGTGGAAGTGGTCTCGCTGGACATCTCCTCCACCGAGATCCGGCAGCTCGTGGAGGAGGGGCGGAGTATCCGCTTTTTGGTGCCCGACACGGTTGCCGCGTACATGGGGAAGAACAAACTGTATCAGCGGCGGAAAGGGGAGAAGGCGGAGGAAGTGCAGGGTAGTCTGCTCGGGGAATGGGAACCGTAGATCCGGAACGACTGGTCCATCTGGCCGCGCACGCCGCCTGGGAGCTCAAGGCCCTCGATCCTGTCATCGTGGACCTTCGAGGGATCTCCAGCATGGCGGATCATTTCCTCATTTGCAGCGCCGAGTCCGATCGTCATGTGCGCGCCATCGCCGATCACATCGGCGAGTGTCTGGCCAAGGTCCCTGTACGGCTGCATCACGTGGAAGGGTATCCGGCGGCCCGGTGGATTTTGCTTGACTACCTTGATCTGGTCATCCATATTTTCGACGAAGAGACGCGACGTTACTACAATCTAGAGTGGCTCTGGGGGGATGCGCCGCAGCGGGAGTACCGGGAATAGCGGCGGCCAGGGCGCTTCCTGCTTCCTCACCCGCCACGTGGGTTGGGCGCTCGGTCGTGCCCGGGGTGGCGCGGTGGTCCCGCCCGATCCCCGGAATTCCGATGGTCCGAGGAATCGGAGATGAGGGCATCCAAGCTCAAGGAACTCGAAAATCGGCTGTTGGAGAAACGGAAAGGGCTCTTGAGCGGCGTCCGGTCCCGAAGTACGACCCAACTCGAGACGGACAGCGGCACGTTAGACCTGGCCGACCAGGCGGCGAACGCCTACACCAAGGAGTTCCTCCTTTCCCTGGGGGATGCCGAGCGTCGACTCTTGCGTCAGGTGGATGCCGCATTGGAGAAGATTCGCGCCGGCAAGTACGGCACGTGCGAGAAGTGCGGTGGAGAAATCGCCATCAAGCGCCTCGAAGCCTTGCCCTTCGCCGAGTACTGCATCGCGTGCCAAGAGGAAGAGGAGCGCCAGGACAGCCGTCCTTCTCTCCGCTGAAATCCCGCCTGTGATCTGCGATCCGGTGTGACAGTGCTCCGGCACTTTCTCTCGACGGGGAGCAGGGGATGGGGCTCGGGCGCATCCGGTGGTGGGGGCTCGAACTCACCTACGCCTTCCTCCGCTTCGTGCTCCCGGCCGCGTGTGCCGTGTGCGGCGACGCGCTCGGCCCCGGATCGCGCGCCGTGGTGTGTGGCCCTTGCTGGGGAGGGATTCGGTTCCTTGAGGCGCCGTTCTGTCCCCGGTGCGGCCGCCCCTTCTGGGGGAGCGCCCGCGCCTATCCCGTTGCTCACCGGTGTCAAGCCTGCCGGACACGGCCCCCGCAGTATCACCTCGCCCGCTCGGCCGCTCTCTATGCCCGCGACGATCCCCTCCGGGATATTCTCCTGCTCTTCAAGCACGGTGGGCGGGTCGCCCTGGGGAGGCACCTGGGTCGTCTGATGTCCGAGCGTGCACCCTCGCTCTTGGGTGAGCACCCCGTGGATGCGATCCTGCCGGTCCCGCTGCACCGCAGTCGAGAGCGGGAGCGGGGCTACAACCAGGCGGACATTTTGGCCGGCGTGGTCGGGAGGGGCCTGCATCGCCCGGTCCTGCGGCGGAGCCTCGAGCGGATCCGCGCGACCCCACCGCAAGCCGGGAAGGCGCGGGAGCGCGCGCGGAACATCCGGGGCGCCTTCGGCGTCCGGGATCCGGACCAGATCGTGGGCCGCTCGCTCCTCCTGGTGGATGATGTCCTCACGACCGGCGCCACCGTCAATGAGTGCGCCAAGGTGCTGATGAAGGCGGGGGCACGCGCCGTCCTCGTCTACACGCTCGCCCGGGCGCTGTAAGGTTGACTTCCCCCCGCGTCGTCTCTATCATGGACGAGGCGGTGATGGGACTTCGCGCGTGATGTTCCGTCCCGGCGCGCCAGCGGAAAGGAGGACCGTGATGGCCATTCGCGTGGGGATTAACGGGTTTGGGCGGATCGGGCGCAATCTCTTCCGGGCGGCCTACCAGGACCCCGCCCTGGAGTGTGTGGCCGTCAACGACATCACGGATGCGAAGACGCTTGCCCATCTGTTGAAGTATGACTCGATCCTGGGCCGACTCCGTGCGCAGGTCGAGGTCACGGACGACGCAATCGTCGTGGACGGCAAGGCGGTGAAGGTGTTGGCCGTGAAGGATCCGGCTGTCCTGCCCTGGAAGGCGCTGGGCGTGGAGACCGTGGTCGAGTCCACGGGTCGCTTCACCGATCGGGAAAACGCCGCGAAGCACCTGCAGGCCGGCGCGAAGAAGGTGATCATCTCTGCCCCGGCCAAGGGCCCCGACATCACCATCGTCCTTGGGGTCAACGAGCGGATGTACGATCCCCAGAAACATCACGTCATCTCCAATGCCTCGTGCACGACCAACTGCATCGCGCCGGTCGCCAAGGTAGTGCATGAGCACTTCCGCATCAAGCACGGATTCATGACGACGATCCACGCGTACACCAACGATCAGCATCTGCTCGACCTGCCGCATAAAGATCTCCGCCGCGCACGAGCGGCGGCGCTATCCCAGATCCCGACCACCACGGGGGCGGCCAAGGCCGTCGGGCTGGTCCTGCCCGAGCTCAACGGGAAACTCCACGGCATCGCCATCCGCATCCCCACTGCGAACGTCTCCCTCGTCGATCTGGTCGCAGAGGTGGAGCGGATGACCTCGGGGGAGGAGGTGAACCAGGCCTTTAAGAAGGCGGCCGGGGGGGAGCTCAAGGGGCTGCTGGACATCACCGATGAACCGTTGGTCTCTATCGATTTCATCCATGATCCGCATTCCGCCGTCGTCGATGGGGCATCAACCGCGGTCATCGACGGCACGCTGGTGAAAGTGCTGGCCTGGTATGACAACGAGTGGGCGTACTCCTGCCGGCTGCGAGATCTGATCAAGTACATGGCCTCCCGTTAGTGCGCTTCACAGTTTACGGTTCAGGGTTCACGGACATGTGGAGTCCTCCGGCGGTGAACTGTGAACAGTGAACCGTGAACAAGGCGTGGCGTTCGCGTGTTCAACAAGGTGTGCATCGACGAGGTACCGTTGACCGGGAAGCGGGTGTTGATCCGGGTCGACTTCAACGTCCCGGTGCAGCAAGGCCGGGTGGCCGATGATACCCGGATCCGTGAGAGCCTCCCCTCCATCCGCCACGCGCGGGATCAGCAGGCAAAGGTCATCCTCTGTTCCCATCTCGGCCGGCCCAAGGGCAAGCGGGCGCCGGCGTTCAGCCTCAGGCCGGTCGCCGAACGCTTGTCGGAGCTGCTGGCGTCTCCCGTGGAGATGGCCGGCGATTGCATCGGGCCGGAGGTCGAGGCGGCCGTCGGGAGACTCCGGCCGGGTGGTGTTCTCCTGCTGGAGAATCTCCGCTTTCACCCGGAGGAGGAGCAGAACGGCGAACCCTTCGCCCGGGCGCTCGCGTCCTTGTGCGATGTCTACGTCAACGACGCCTTCGGGGCCGCCCACCGGGCGCATGCCTCGACGGCCGGTATCGCCCGCTTCGTCGCGGTGGCCGCGGCCGGCTTCTTGATGCGGAAGGAAATTGAGTACCTCGGCACGCTCCTCACCGCGCCAGAGCATCCCTGCGTGGCGATTCTGGGCGGGGCTAAGGTTTCGGACAAGATCGGGGTGCTGAAGAACCTCATCGGGAAGGTGGACACGTTTCTCCTGGGGGGGGCGATGGGGCTGACGTTCCTGAGGGCGGTGGGGCATGGGGTGGGAAAATCGCTGGTGGAGGAGGACAAGCTCGAGGTGGCCCGCGAGACGATGAAGGCGGCTCGGGCCGCGAAGGTCGCCTTCTTGCCTGCGGCGG
>DASRUH010000136.1:0-13445 GCA_035655535.1 Methylomirabilis sp. (SeqCode) | reverse complement strand
CAGGCGGGGGCCGTGTCGAACGCCAAGATCCCTACTTCGCTCCGGCGATCCAGGAGCTCCACCACGAGCTGCGCCGCCTCCTTGGCCAACTCGAGCTTCGTGAATCGGCCGGCGCCGGTATCCATGCTCCCCGACCGATCGATGACGAGGACCACCGCCAAGGACGGAACCTCGATGCGCTGTCGGGCCTCCATGGTCACGGGGAGCGCCTCTTCCACGGGGGTGTAGTAGTAGCCCCCGAGGCCGAAACTCTCCTCGCCCCCGAGCATGATGAGGCCGCCGCCATGGTCGCGCACGTACCCGCGAAGCAGCTCCATCTGGGCGCGGCTCAGCTGCAGGGCCGAGACGTCGCTCACGATCACCGTGTCGTACCGGAGGAGCGGGGCGAGCTCCCGGGGAATCTCCTGCGGCCCCACCAGATCCACGTCGATCCCCTGGTTCTGGAGAATCCTGAGGAGGTGCCGGGCCTGCTCCCGATCCTTCTCGGCGTAGAGGACGCGCGGGCGGCCGCGCACCGCCACCGCACCCAGCGCGCGGTTATTGACCCCGACCACGTCGCCGGGCGCCTCGACCGACGCCTGGTAGACGTGGAACCCGGTTTTCCGCAGGCTCTGCCGGTACGCAAAGACGTTCTTCCCCGGGACGAACCGGACCGTCTGGGCACCGAGCGACTCGCCGTTCCGCCACAGGGTGAGGCGGCCGGTGCCCTCGACGGCGCTCATCACCACGAGCCGGAGGATAAAGGACTCCCCCTCCTTGACCTCGCGCGGAAGCGTCATCCGCTCGAGCAGGACCTCGCCTTCCCGCCGAGCGCCAAGCGGCAGGACGTGGATCTCCACCCCCTCCTCCCGGGCCGCCATGACTTCCTCAAGAACCCTCCCGATGGTCTCGTGGCCGTCGGTGAGGAGGGCGATCCGGGGTCGCCCGTCCCGAGGCAGCGCGGTCAGCGCTGCCTGCAGGGCGCCAGACAGGGACGTGGCGTCTCGTCCGGACGGCGCCTCCGGACGTTTCGCGAAGCTCGCGTTTCGACTCGGCGGGATGTCGATCCGCGACCGGCCGGCGAAGGTGATGAGTCCCGCCGTGTCCCGCCTGCCCCGGGACTTGGCCGCCTCCTGCATGAATTCCCACCCCCGGAGTTGCTCGGTAAAGGGGATGCTGTCCGACCGATCCCAGACGAAGAGGACGTTGAGGCGATCGACGGCCCATGACCATGACGGATTCGCGAGCGCCCATCCGAGGCAGAGCAGGCCCACCCCTCTCCAGGCCATGAAGGCCGGCCCCCGCTCTCCCCGTCGATAAGCCAGAACGCACTCGAGTCCCAGCATCGACAGCGCCAGGACGAGCAGCAGGTGCCACAGGGCCCATGTGGCCGCAAAGGCCTCGGCCGCATCGCGGGCCTCCTGCGCCGGGAGTGAGGCCCGCGGCGTGAGATCCGACTCCGCCTCATCCATCACGTTCAGCGCGATCTGCCCGCGCCAGCTCCCCCCCCGTATCTCATAGACGCCGGCCCGGGCGAGCGTGGGCAGGTAGGCGCGACCATCGAGGATCGGGACCGGACGCTCCTCCCCCTCGACACTCCTCAGCGTGACTTGCTCGAGGGTCGGGTCCACGGTCACCCTGAGCGGGGTCCCCACTGCCCCCCCGAGCGCCACATCGTCAATGCGGGTCGGGTAGAGCCACCGCAGCGCATTCGAAACGAAGAGGGGGAACGCGGCCCGTAACGGCAAATCGGATTTCACCGGATCGAAACCCAGAAAGACCAGACGGTATCCCCCCTCGTGGATGGCCACCGCGAGCGGGGTGAGCGGTGACTCGAGCAGCGTATGGCTCCCGGCCATCGGACGCACTCTGAGCGCCGCCTCAATGACCACCTGGGAGAAATCCAGATAGCGCATCACGGGATGGGCGCGGTCCCAGTCCACGATGCGCGGCCCCCGCACCGCCCCCAGCACCTCGATCGGGACGTTGCCCGGGACCGATCGGACCAAGAGATACCGGCCCGGCGGAATGGAGCTGGGCGAGTAATTGTCGAGGACCACCACGTCATGGCCCGCCCGCGCCGCCGGGAACGCCTCGGGCTCCACCGCGGTCACCTCCAGATGCGGATCGGCCGTGAGCGCCTTCTCCAGAAAGAGATTTCCGTGACTCACCAGGAGGACCTTGAGTGTGCGCGGGGGTGGAATCACCGCCCAGACGCGATTATCCGCGTCGAGGTCGTCTTCGGCTTCGAGACGCCCCTCAATTACGCCGCCTCCCTGATGGAAGAAAGGGATCACGAGGCCCCGGCGGGTGCGGGCCGGCAGGGACACGTGCTCTGTATGAAGTAGCGTCCCCGCGCCCGTGAGGGTGAGTGGAAAGTTCATCGTCTCCGCCGCCGTGTTGACCATGGCGATGAAGAGCTCGTATCGCGAGGGGGCGTAGTAGCTCTGCCGGATCCGAAAGGCAGTGATCCCGACGTTCCGGCTCCGCGTCCCCACCCGGTGGCTGACGACAACCTGAGACTCCTGCGGGGTCCAGGGGAGACGGGCATAGGCGCCATCGGTGAAGAGGTGCACCTCGACCGGCGCCCCCCTGACGATCGTGTCGAGCAGCGCGAGGGCCTCGGCAGGCGTTCCCCGCCCGTCCTGCGGCGTCAGACGCGCGAGCGCCGTGCGCACCCGTTCCTTGTCCGCCGTAAAGGGCTGATGCACCACCGGCCGCACGCCCGCCTCCATCACGAGCGCCTCCCGCCCGGGCTGCAGGCCATCGAGGACGGCCAAGGCCTCGGCAATGGCGACGTGAAATCGCGACGGATACGCATCCGTCGCCTGCATGCTGGCCGACGTGTCCAGGACGAACGCCACCCGCTGGACGCCCCGCTGCGACCAGGTCAGTTCCGGCCGGGCCAGCGCGAGACCGGCACAGAGGAGGAAGAGGATCTGCAGCAGCAAGAGGAGATCGACGGGAAGCCGGCGCAGAAAAGCCCAGGACGGCCGCGGAGGAGCGCCGGATTCCCAGAGAAGGAGGCTCGACACCAGATATTTTTGCCGCGGCTGCCGCGCACTCCGGAGCAAGAGGAGCAGGGGGATGGTGAGGAGCGTGAGGAGGGCCACCGGATTGGCAAAGGTCATCCGAGAATACCCCCCGCGCGGAGATGACGCAGGATCAGATCCTCCAGCGGCACGGTGGTGCTCAACCGGAGATAATCGATGCCGCGTCGGCGGCAGAACCCTTCCACGCGGTCGAAGAAGGCCCGGAGGTTCCGCCGGTAGGCGCCGAGCGCGGATGCGCCGGGAATCTCGCGGACTGCTCCGGTCTCCGCATCCTGGAGGATCACGGCACCGCCGATCGGAGGGTCGAGCTCCTCCGGGGTGACAAGATGCAGGAGGACCGGGTCGCACCGCCGACCCCACAGGAGATCCAGCCCCTCCTCGAATCCCTCCGGACTCAAGAAGTCGCTCATCACCATGACGAGATCCGCCGTCCGGATCCGCGCCAGGTGGGCGCGCACCGCCGCCGCAAAGCAGGTGTCGCCCCGACACGACAGCCCGCCTAAGAAGTCGAGGACGGGGAAGATCCGATTTCGCCCGCGGACCGGCCCGACGCTCTGCGCGATCCCCCCGTTGAAGAGGGCGATACTCACCCGCTCGTGGCTGCTGAGGGCGATGTAGGCCAGCGCCGCTGCTGCGCGGACGGCGTAGTCGAACTTCGCCGGGACGCCGACGCCCATGGAGGCACTTCCATCGAGGAGCAGGTGCAGGGAGAGATCCTCCTCCTCGACGAAGAGCTTGAGGACCAGCCGCTCGAGCCGACGATAGACATTCCAGTCGAGATAGCGGATATCATCCCCGGAGACGTACGCACGGAAATCCCGGAACTCGACCCCGACCCCCCGGCGCGGCCCCCGCCGCTCCCCGCGCACCTTCCCTCCCAGGACGCGCCGGGCCGTGAGGCTGAGATGTTCGAGCCGCTGCAAGAAGGCGGGATCGTAGAGGGCTCCCCTCATCGGACGGGCTCTCCCTTCCCCGTGCTCAGCGAGTCGAAGTACGTCTTGACCTGCTCGCGGTAATCGGGCGGGATCCGATCGCGGCTCAACGCTTCTTCCATCATCTGGCGATACCGCGTCAGGATGTCGGCGCGAGGAAGGGTTGCCTTCCCCCCTTGACCCGCCCCCAACAGGTTCGTGTTATACACCTGGGACGCCCCCGCCCCCGCCTCACCCTGCAGGCCGATGGTACGGGGCGTCGTCTCGATGCGGGGAGTCGGCTCGCCCCGAAGCCCCTCGGACTTCCCCCGCCCGGCGAAGGTGCCGAACGCATCGTCGCGTCCGCGCTCCTCCTCGGCCGCCTCTTCGCCGCCCGGCGCGCCCTGCGCAGCGCGGGGGCCGCGCCCCGTCTCCGGAAGCACCTGGGACCCCTTCAGCCGGGCCTCGTCCTGCTTCCGCAGGCCTTCCAGGGCGCGCTCCAGCGCCTCCCGGCCCGCCTCGCCCGTCGCATCCATGAGCTCCTCCGACCCCGGAGAGCCGGCGAGCCCAGGCAGACCCCCCTTCTTCCCCAGCCGCCGCACCTCGTCGAGCAGCCGACGCATCTCGTCGGGGGTGAGTTTCCTCGTTCCGCCCTCGCTCAGCTCCTGCATCTTCTGGACGACGATCTGGTAAGGGCTCCGCAGGTCCTCCCCTTTGAGATCGGGAATCGCCTGCGGCCGACCGAGAAATCGCATGCGCTCATCCCCACCGACCACGAAGCTCGAGAAGTCCGGACGGTCCTTCGCCAACGGACTATCCTGGAAGACCGCGTCCATCTCCCGGGCGAGACGAGAGGATGGCGCTCTGCCCGCCTGCCATCGGCGATCACGAAACTCGGGGACCTCCAGGGTCGCCGGCTGCGCCGTCTCGTCGTCGGCCTTCGGGGCGGCGCCCTCTTCCCGTGTCCGTGCATCTCGCGTCGCGTGCTCGAGCAGGCCCACGCCGTGCACCCGCAGGGGCGGAGCCGTCCAGAGCAGCAACGCCATCGCGGCTGTCGGGATCAGGCCCCACCCTTCGCGGGGGAGCCGCATGGGAAGGACATCCGTGCCGGTGAAGCGGGGGAGTGTCCGCAGCGCATCCGCGTACAGCGCGCATGCGAAGGGGGATCGGTCTCCTCGCTCGGCGCATTCCACGGCGGTGGAGAGACGCGTGTTGAGGTGCAATCGCTCCTCGACCAGGCGGGCGAGGTCGCGAAGCGGGACCGGCTGCACGAGTCCGTAGCAGAGCCCGCCGCCGGCTCCGACGAGGAGCAACCCGACGAGCCACAGCGCCGTCGGTTCGGGCAAGGCGGACCGGGCCACGAGCAGCGGAAGAGCCGCGAGGAGACTACACAGCAGGCCGCGGGTGCCCCAGGTGATCCCCCGGTGCCATCGGACCCTCCGGGCGAGGGAGGCGATCCGGACCTGAATGGCTCGGACTGACTCCACACACACCTCCGGGCACGGCATCAGTCAACGGCCTCAGGCGACATCCGACGGCAGACTTCGCGAATCGTTCCACCACCCACAACCAGGTCCGGTTTCTCCCGATCATACACAACCACCGCCTGGCCTGGGGTGATGGCGCGCACCGGCCGACTGAAATGAACGCGCACCCGTCCATCCGCCAGCGGCGTGATCGTCGCCTCCTGCGCAGGATGCCGGTACCGGACCGTCGCCAGCACCGGCTGGCGCTCGGTGAGCCGCTCAGCGGCGATCAGGTTCACCCGATCCGCAATCAACGTATCGGCCAATAACTCCTCCTCCGAACCCACCACGACTTCGTTTGCCACCGGATTCACGGCGACCACATAATGCGGCCCGCGTCCGCCGATCCCGAGCCCCCGGCGCTGCCCGATGGTGAAGAGCGGAACGCCCTCGTGCGTGCCGAGCACCCGACCGCTCCGATCCCGAACGAGACCGGGGCGGAGCGCGTCGGGGCACCGATCCCGGAGCAGCCCACGGTAGTCGCCGGTGGGGAGGAAGCACAGCTCTTGACTGTCCGGCTTCCTCGCCACGCGCAGCCCGCGCCGCTCGGCCCACGCCCGGACCTCGCTCTTCCGCATGGCCCCCAACGGGAAACGGATGTGGGCGAGCTGCCCTTGGGTCAGCCCGTACAGGAAATAGCTCTGATCCTTCTCGGCATCGACCCCCCGCTTGAGGAGGACCCGGCCGGTCGTCGGATCGACGGCAGTCCGCGCGTAATGGCCCGTGGCGAGGAACGCGGCCCCCCACGCGAGGGCGCGGCGAAGGAGCGAGCCGAATTTGATGGCGGTGTTGCAGACGGCGCAGGGAAGCGGGGTCCGCCCGTTGGCATACTCGCGGAGGAACGGCGTGACGACCTGCGCGTCGAATTCCTGTTCGACGTTGAGCAGGTAATGCGGGACCCCGAGGTGGGCGGCCACCAGGCGCGCATCCTCGTAGGCTTCGGGTGTGCAGCAGCTATGGGGGAGATGGGGGACGGGGGACTCGGTCACGGAACCCCAGACCTTGAGGGTCACCCCGATGACGTCGAATCCTTCCTCTTGCAGGAGGGCGGCGGCGACGGCGCTGTCCACCCCGCCGCTCATCGCCACGACCGCCCGCGCACCCATGGTGACCCCCTTCGCGCTCCCGCGGCGGGGGAGGGCTACGTCGTCCCCGCGGCGTCGCCACCGGGCGGAGGCGTTGACTCGTCCAAGGCCCCCATATCACAGGTCCCGTTGAGCGCAGCGCCCTCCGTCACCACGAGACACGGGGTGCTGATCTTTCCGATCACCCTGCTCGAGGCCAAGAGCTCCACGCGCTTCTTGGCCCGGATCGTCCCCTCGATCCTGCCGTTGGAAATGAGACTTCCCACATCCACGTTCGCCCGGAGGACCCCGCCCTCTCCCACGATGAGCAACTCGTCTCCGACCACCTCGCCCTCAAGCTGGCCGTCGATCCGCACGGTCCCTTGAAAGGAGAGAACGCCCTTGAACTCGGTCCCCTCGCCGAGGAAGGCCTTGATCTCGCCGATCTCTCGTGCATCCTTCTCGCGTCGCATCGCACCCACGTCTCCGCGGAATGGCTCTCAGTGGCCTCCAGATGCCGACTCGGTCCGTTGACGCTATCACGAAACATCGCCTCTGTCAAACGGCGGCCGCCGTTGATCCCCCGCAGCCCTCTCTGGTATGGTAGGGATCGAGGAGGAACGGATGCCGGCGGGGAAGCAGGCGTTCATTGTTGTCCTGTGCGCGCTGACAGTCTCCGGCGCCGAGGGGACTCACCTCTCGTTTCCCCCCGATCTCCTCACGGGCGAGGACCGGCAATCGCTGAAGGAGGTGGTGGAGGACTCCACCCTCCATCGCCAGTTCGGTGGTCTCCGCGTGCCGGGCCGACGGGCGGTCTTCCAGCATCTCATGAGCCACCCGGACTTTGCCGCGCGCCTGGCGCGGGAGGCGGGGATCCTGAAATACACCGTCACGCGCCAGGGGCCGGCGCAGTATTGGGCGGACGACAACAAGGGACTCGCCGGCCGCCTCGAGTTGCTCCGGTTCGTGGGCGGAGACCTGGTCCTGTATGCCGAGGGGACATACCGGAAAGGGCTCCTCCGCATCCCCGGCCGCTTCGCCCTCGTGATACGCTCGTCCGAGGGGAGGGACCAGGAATCTTTCTATGTGGATAACACCCTTTTCGCCTACGTCCGGGTGGACGCGGCGCTGCTCGACCCCCTTGCCCGCCTCTTCCGCCCCCTCGTGGACCGCATCATGCAGAAGCGGGTCAACTGGTTCTTCGGGAAGGTGAGCCGGCTCATGGCCCTTCTCACCGCGGACCCCGAGGCGGTCCTGAACCGCCTGCCTCCAGAGGACTGGCGGGACGAGGTGATGCGGCTCCGCCTGCTCCTCAGGGATCGAGAAGCAATTGACCGCTCCGTGATGGAGCGCGACGCTTCTCATTGCCCGGCCGCCGTCGATCGACCGAGCGATATTCGCTTGCCATTGGTGGCCGGTGCGCTTTCTTAGGGTCACCGTTGTAGCAAAGGACCGAGAGAGCCAACGATGTTTCGACGCGCGCTGGCACAACGGGCGAAGGACGGGAACCCGATCCGGGTCGGCCTCGTCGGGGCCGGACGGATGGGGACCGGGGTCGTTAACCAGATCGGTATCATGGCCGGCATGGAGGTGCTGGCCATCGCCGATCTCGTGGTCGAACGGGCGGTCCAGGCTTTTCTCGAATCCGGTGTCCCGGCGGCGCGGGTGATCGAGGCCGAGGCCGAAGGGGATGCGGCCGACGCCCTCCGGCAGGGGAAGCGCGTCGTGACGACCGACGCCGCCGTGATCCCCCGCCTCCCCCTCGATGTCCTCGTCGAGGCGACCGGCGTCCCGGACGTCGGCGCCTCAGTCGCCTACGACGCGATCCTCCACCGCAAGCACACCGTCATGTTGAATGTGGAGACCGATGTCGTCGTCGGGCCCATCCTCAAACGGCTCGCCGACGCCGCAGGGGTGGTGTACACCCTCGCCGCCGGCGATCAACCGGGCGCCATCTGTGAGTTGGCCGAGTGGGCGACCGGACTGGGACTCCGCATCGTGACCGCCGGCCGGGGAACCCTGATGCACCCAGAGGAGCGGTACGTCACCCCCGACGACAATCGCGCAAAGGCCGAGGCGCTCGGCCTGAATCCGCAGATGTACAACTCATTCCGGGACGGCACCAAAGCCCAGACCGAGATGTGCGCCGTGGCGAATGCCCTGCGCCTCGTCCCCGACGTGCGCGGGATGCACGAGCCGGTGGCGGCTGTGGAGGGATTGAGCCGCACCTTTCGGCTCACGAGGCAGGGGGGGATTCTGGGGCGCGAGGGGGTGGTCGATCTCGCCAACGGTACCGAGCTCGACGGCCGCCTCCAATCGCACGGCCGGGTCTTCCCCGGCGTCTTTCTCGTCGTGACGTCGGATCATCCGAAAGTGCTCCAGGACCTCGCCTACGTGAACGATCCGACCTTCCTTCTCCCCCCGGACATCCGGTCCGGACCGAACTTCACCCTCTTCCGGCCGTTTCACTGGTGCAGCGTGGAGACGCCGAACTCGGTGGCGCAAGCGGTCCTCAGGGGAGAACCGACCGGTGCGCCGGAGGGCGCCCCGGTCGCCGGACTCATCACCTGTGCCAAGCGGGACCTCAGGGCCGGGGAGGTACTCGACGGGGGCGGAGGGTACACGGTCTACGCCCTCATCGAAAGGGCGGAGATCATCGGGGCCGAGGGGCTGGTGCCCTTCGGCTTTGCCTACGGCGCGCGCCTCGAGGAGCCGGTGAAGAAGGGAGGGGCGATCGCCTGGAGCCAGGTCGAGGTTCCCCAGGACTCCTTCCTCCTGAAACTCTACCGGCTGCAGGAGGCCGCCTTTCGCTGAACCGACAGACTCTACAGCGGACAGCCCACGCGCGAACCGAGAGCGTAGCGTCCTACGGGACAAATTCCTGAAAGGAGGCGGCCCTGGCAACGGCCGCCGATCGGCGCGAAGGGCCCCGGCTTCGTCTCCGAGCCGAGACCGGTTACTTGCCGAAGATCCCCTTGAGCTTTTCCCCGATCCCGCCGGCGGCGCCCGCAGCCCCCTCGGCCTCCTTCTTGGCCTTCTCGGCGAGGCCCTTGAGGTCGACGTTGGCCACGGCCTTCGCAGCCTGACGATTCACTTCCTCCAGCACTCTTTCCAACACGTCCGCGAGCGAAGCTCCCTGACCCCCTTTGCCGATGTCCTTCAATTCGATGTCGGGAAGCGCCAGGGTGAGCGGCTCGCCCTTCAGCGGGATGGCGCTCACATTGAGCTTGGCCTTCTCAATGCGGAGCCGGTCGATGGTGACCGCCTTGCCGCCCTTCTGCGCCCCCGGGCTCGGGGCCGGACCGGCAGCCCCGCCCCCGGTGTACGCGTCCACGTTCTTCTGCAGGACCGCCAGATTGCTGCCGCCGGGACCCGGCTCGTACGTGACCTCGGGAGCGGTGATGACGATCTCCCGGATGGAAACCCGGTCCGAGAGCAGCGATCGCACGTCGAGCGACATCCGCATGGCGCCGAGCTTGAACGCGCTCGGCGTCTTAAAGCCCTGGGGGTTTCCGACGACGAGGTTTGACAGTGATGCGTTTCCCGAGAAGGGCGAGACGTTGACCGACCCGAGCGTGATCTCGCTCTTGGTCGCCTGGGGGCCGTAGGTCTCGACGGCCGAGCGGATCACGCGGTTGAGCGACATATAGAGCACTCCGAGTCCGCCCACCAGTAGCACGACGACCCCGATGGCGATATACGAGAGTCTCTTCCCCACCTTCTGTCTCCTTCTGTATTGAAGTTGGATTCGGTTTGACAAACCCCTCGGCTGGCTATAGAGGCAGAAGGGCCATCGCCTGATGCAGGCGGCTCACCCGACGGTCGAGGGGAACACGGGCTGCCTTCACGGGGCATAGGGGGAGTAAAACCCGGAACTCCTCGCCGCCGCGGCCGGCAGGTACAGCTCCGTGAGATAATCCTTCACCATGCGGTCGCTGTTGAACCGCCAGCCGAGCGTCTTGATGGCGTGCTTCATCCGGCAAACCCAGCGGACGGGAACCCCGTGCTCGTTCCGATCGTAGAATTCCGGGACCACCTGCCCTTCCAACACGCGGTACAAGGCCTCGGCATCGTACGGCCGCTGCACCGCCGGGTCGGCGTGCTCGCGCCCGTCGCCGATGATGAACCCGTTGAGCCCATCGGCCGCCTCCGCCCACCAGCCGTCGAGGATGGAGCAATTCAGCCCGCCGTTGAGCAGGACCTTCTGCCCGCTCGTGCCGCACGCCTCCCGGGGACGTTCGGGGGTATTGAGCCAGAGATCCACCCCCTGCACCAGGTGGCGCGCCACCGAAAAATCATAGTCCTCGATAAACACGATGCGCGCCCGGAACCGCGGGTCCCGCATGACGCCAAAGATCTCCTGGATGAGACGCTTGCCGTGCTCGTCCAGGGGATGGGCCTTGCCGGCGAAGACGATCTGCGCGGGCCGCTCCGGATGATTGAGGAGCGCGTCCAGGCGGTCGAGATCGGACAGGATCAAGGTCGCCCGCTTGTAGGCCGCGAAGCGACGGCTGAAGCCGATGGTGAGGACGCCGTCATCCAGCACATCGACCGCACCCTGTGCGGGACCGGCCCCCTGCAGGCGGGTGCGACGCAGGGCCATCCGCCGGCGGATGAACCGGATCAGGCGGTGCCGTAAGACCTGGTGTTCCTCCCAGAGTTCAGTGTCGCTCACCTTGTCGATGTCCTGCCAGAACTCGTAAAAACTCATGCGCGTCTCCCACCCCTTGCCGAGGTGCTTCACATACAGACGCGCCATGCTGGGCGCCAGCCACGACTTGACGTGAACACCGTTCGTGATGTGGCCGATGGGGACCTCGCTTTCCTCCCGGTCGGGCCAGGCGGCCCTCCACATGCGCCGGGAGGTCTCCCCGTGCACGGCGCTCACCCCGTTGCGCCGCCGGGAGAGCTTCAGCGCCAGCACCGTCATGCAGAACGACTCGCCCGCGTTGCCGGGGTGGATGCGACCCAACCCGATGAACTCCTCGGGACCGATGCCGAGATCCGCCCGGAGCCAGCCGAGGTGGCCGAGGACCAGATCGGGCGTGAACTGGTCATGGCCGGCCGCCACCGGCGTATGGGTGGTGAAGACAGTCCGGCGCTTGACGCTCTCGAGGGCGGCGCGGTAGTCCTCTCGTTGCTCCTGCATCCGTATCCGCACCGCCTCCAGCGGTGCAAAGGCGCAGTGGCCCTCGTTCAGATGCAGGACCGCCGGATCGATCCCCATGGCCCGCAGCACGCGATACCCGCCGACGCCCAGCACGATCTCCTGGCGGATCCGCATGGCTTCGCCGCCACCGTAGAGAAATCGCGTGATCTCCCGGTCCCGCGGCGCATTCTGCTCGATGTCCGCATCGAGCAGGAACAACCGCGCGCGCCCCACCATGAGCTGCCAGACGCGGAGCTTGATATCATCCTCGCCGGCCCGTACGGTCACGATCAGGGGGTGTCCCTTGGGGTCCCGCACCTCCGTGAAGGGCATCGTGTCGATGCGGGAGCTGCCATGGCCTTCCCGCTGCCACCCGCCTTCATCGATCAACTGGGTGAAGTAGCCATGGCTGTAAAAGACGCCGACCCCGACGATCGGAATGTCCAGGTCCGAGGCGCTCTTGAGGTGGTCGCCGGCCAGGACCCCCAAGCCGCCGCAATACACGGGAATCGACTCGTGCAGGCCGAACTCCGCGCAGAAGTAGGCCACGGGTTGCCGCCACAGAATCCCCGCGTTCTTCCGACCGTAGCTCTGGGATGGGTGGAGATACTCGGCCAGCCGCCGGAACTGGAAATTGATGCGGCTCTCGATGGTCTTTCCCTCGACCCGGTAGGCGAGCTCCTCGTCGGTCAGCCGGCGAAGAAAGACGATGGGATTGTGATTCGAGCCGCGCCAGAGTTCGGTATCGATGTCGCGGAAGATCTCGACGACGTCGGGGTTCCACGTCCACCAGAGATTCTCCGCCAGCTCGCGCAGCCGCCGCCGCAGGACGACTATTTCGTTTTCACCCATCCAGGCTCTCCGGTCTCAATGCTCCGCCCCCGCCCCTCCATGATCCCGTGCGCCCCCTCCCGCTCATGCAAGGTCAGGGTCGAGGGCCGCAGTCCGACAGCGGGCATTGTATCCTTAGTCCACGGTTTTCGCCAAGGGGAACACAGGACCCGGGATCTTACGCGGTCGCGGGAGCGTGCTCGGAGCAATCGACCCGCAGATCCCGATCGGCCAGGGGCTCGCCCAGGAGTTGGCAATGATGCGGTGTCCTGGTACCCGGATGGACATCCGGGCGGAAGAACCGGCAAGTGGGGCACATGCGCGCGCTGGTGATGATCCCGGCGTGCTGCAGCCGTTCAATCAGGTGCATCAACAGCCGCATGGCCCGCACCGTGTCCTCGGGGGGCAATGGGCGGACGGCTTCCGCGATGACATCCGCCCAGTGGGACAGCGCGCCAGCCACCCGTGCGCCCCTCGGCGTCAACCGGAGAATGACGACGCGCCCATCCGTTCGCGACCCGACGCGGGTGAGGAGGCCCTTGGCTTCGAGGGTGCCGATAGCGTCGCTCGCGGTGGGCTGCGTCAATCCAAACTCCCTGGCGAGGGAGCTGACCCGGCAGGCCCGTTCCGGGTGATGTCGCAGATGCACCAGGAATTGGATCTGGATGGGGCTCAGACCGTGCGCCGTCGCCCGCTCCCACAGGAGGACGCGCAGGGCACGGGCCAGGCGGTCCAGCGCCGCGACGATCTTGCCCTCGACAGAGAGGTGCTGCGCCGGCAGATCAAAGACGGAGCCCCGTCGCCTCGCCACCCGCAGGGTCTTTCCCCCCACACTCGTCCTCCATTCCATTGGCCCGCCCTCCGCACGGGCGAGCGGGCCGGTGCCGGGCTCGGCACAGTCACTTAGGACTCCTAAATATTTTTCCCCGACC
>DASRUH010000135.1:0-6942 GCA_035655535.1 Methylomirabilis sp. (SeqCode) | reverse complement strand
CGTAGCATGGACCGCATCCGGAGCTTCGGACACCGGGGGCACCTCCTTTCGCGTCTCGTCGTCGCTGCAGGTCGGCATTCTATCGAATTTGTCGGGTGGCAGCAATGGGCAGGCGCTCGAGCGGCGAGAAGGGATCGAGGGACGAAGGGATGAAGGGATGAAGGGATGAAGGGAGCAAGGGTCGAAGGGTCGAAGGGACGAAGGGATCAAGGGTTCAAGGGGAGAAGGGGGCAAGGGTTTTAGGGGGAAAGGAGAGACTCCGGGCGCCCGGCGACATTTCTGGACTTCGGTCGTTCGGGCCGCTCGGGTGTGACGGCCGACAGTCGAACGCTATTAGAGCTTCTTGGAGGCGACGAGCCTGTGGTGCACGGCCTTTGGAAGCCACGGATCACCATTCGACACCCGGGCCTCGCACAGCAACCGCGCGCGTTCCTCGGCCATCGCGGCGCGGATGGCTTTCTCGGCACAATCCATGCAGATCATGCCGGCGTGGTCACAGCCTTCGAAAGCTTCAATCGCCCACTCTTTGGCATCCATCGTTCATCCCTCCATCAGGGCAATGGTTCGACGAGCCTTTAAGAAATTGGCCGGATGGGTTAGGTGCAAGATGCGGACCGATCCCCCTCCGGGGCAACCCCACGGGTGGATTCACCAGGATTCTGGAGGGTGAAATTGATCACTTAGGAATAATGCCAGAATAGCAATCCCTGGGGCGCGGCCGGGGCGGCAGTCCGGGCCGGTGGGCGCGGCCGCCTAGAATTCAGGCGGCAGTGCCGGGTCTATTGGATCCGTGTGGTGGTTGATCTCAGCCCCGGCTCCGGGGATAATGGGAATGGCGGAGTACGGGAGAACGGACCAGTCCACCCTGCTCCTGGGCGAGAAGTGGGACACGTACTGGCATGAGCATCAGCATGCGATCGTGGACGTGATGGGATGGGACGCAAAGCAACGGCGGAAGGAATGATCCTTCTGCGCTGAGAGACGTGACGGGCCGATCGTCGGGAGGAAGCGGATGAGACACGCGATGAGGCGGGGCGGACTGGCGATTGTACTGATGATCACCGCTGTCGGCTGTGCCGCCTATTCCGGGACCGGCGGCCTGAGCAGTGAGGGCCTCTACAATCCGGTCACGGGGAATTACACGCAGGAGTTTTCAGCCTCTGTGGATCAGACGTATGAAGCGACGCGTGAGGTGATGAAAATCCTTGACCTGACTCCGGTCCGACATACGAAGGACCGGCTCGGTGCACACATCGCGGCCAAGCGGGCCGACGGCACCGAGGTGGAGGTGACACTTCGGCCAAAGGGCCTGGCGTGGACCGAGGTGACGATCGAGGTCGGGAGGGGAAACGAAACGGCGTCGGTCCGGTTCGCCCAGGAGCTGGAGCGCCGCCTGAAGCTGATGAGACGATAGCCTCGGTCAACGGCTCGGTGGGGGGGACGACCGGCTTCACACGCGAGGGCGATGGGGCCGGCGGAGAGGACTGCCGTAAAAAAAGTGGTGACCCGTGCAGGATTCGAACCTGCGGCCCCCTGCTTAAAAGGCAGGTGCTCTGCCGACTGAGCTAACGGGTCACGGGACTGATTCTCCACGTTTCGCTGCCGTGAGTCAACCCTCGCCCGGACCTGCCCGCAAGCCCTCACCCGAGCGTCCCGGACGCATCCCGCCCTACGGAGGAACGCCTGCCAGGTCTCCCCCCCCGCCTTCGGTAAAGGATGTGCAATTTTTTCAGCACTGCAGACGCCGTCTGCTTTATAATAGGCGTCAACCCAGGACCGGTATCGGCGGATCGGGCACGAAGAGGGCCGCGATGCCGTCGATATCCAGAGGAGGCGCAAAAGGGCCATGGAGGAACTCGCAGGGACGCTGGGAAAGGCCGTGATGTTTCGGGGGCTCAACGAGCAGCAGCTTCAGTCCGTCATTCGGGTCGCCGTCGCGAAGCAGGTGGCGCAAGGCGCGCCGATATTCAAGGAGGGCGATCGGGGCGAGGAGCTCTACCTGATCGTGAAGGGAAAGGTCCGCATCTCCCGCCAGTACCCTCTGGGGGGCGACGAGACGCTGGCGGTCTTGGAGGGCGGACAGGCCTTCGGGGAGATGGCCATCTTTGGAGCTGGTTCGGTCCGCAGCGCGACGGCTCAGGCGGCTGCGAAGTGCGAACTCCTGATCATCAAGCGGGAGTCGTTCCGGCAACTCCTGGACAAGGACCGGGATCTGGCGTACATCGTCCTCTGGAACGTGCTGCAACAGGTCCTGGAGCGGCTCCGCGCCACCAACGACAAGGTGATGATGTTCCTCGCCGCCCCCGTCTTGACCTAGACCCTTTCCTTCTTTGCGCCTCAGGCGGGTCGGCAGCTCATCACCAATCACCAACCACCGGCCACCACCCACTCTCGTATTACAGAAGGCCCCACTGCTTCAGGGTGGGCGTCGGCACGAGGATGGTCTGGTCCCGCTCGGGGCCCGTGGAGATAATCGAGATGTCGAGGCCGAGGATGGCCTCGAGCCGTTCGAGAAAGGCGCGACACTTCTTCGGCAGCTCCGTGATCGACGTGCACCCGGCGGTGCTCGCCTGCCACCCCTCAACCTCGTCATAGACCGGCTGGCACTCCCTGAGGATGTCGGTCTCGTTGGGGAATTCCTCGATCGTTTCGCCACGGTACCGATAGGATCGGCAGATCTTCAGGACGGGAAACGCGTCGAGCACATCCAGCTTGGTCAGGGCCAGGGTGCTCAGGCCGTTCACCCGGGTGGCGTACTGCAGCCCGACCGCGTCGAGCCACCCGCAGCGCCGCGGCCTGCCGGTCGTGGCGCCGTACTCGTCTCCGCGGTCGCGGAGTTCATCCCCGATGCGGTCCTTGAGTTCTACCGGGAAGGGTCCTTCGCCCACCCGGGTCGTATAAGCCTTCGTGACCCCCAGGACGCCGTCGATCCGCGTCGGCCCGACGCCGGTCCCGATGCAGGCCCCTCCGGCGGTCGCGCTGCTCGAGGTGACGTACGGGTACGTCCCCAGGTCCACGTCGAGCAGGGTGCCCTGCGCCCCCTCGAACAGGATCTTCTTCCCCTCCTCGATCATCCGGTTGAGCGTCGCCGAGGCATCGACCAGGAAGCCCCGGATCTCGCCGAAGTGCGCCATCTGTTCCTCGAAGATCCGGTCGGGGTCGAGGGCGTGCAGCGCGCTCGTCTTCGGCGCGTGGGCCCGCTTCTCGGCGAGATTGATCCGTAGGCGCTCGTGAAAGAGGGCCGGGTCGAACAGGTCCCCGACCCGGATCCCCACGCGTGCCACCTTGTCGGCGTAGGCCGGGCCGATTCCGCGCCCGGTGGTCCCGAGGGGACGGACGGTGTTCTGCTCCCGCTCTTTGTCCAGAATCTTGTGATAGGGGAGGACGAGATGCGCGTTCTTCCCGATGTAGAGATGTCCTTCCGCCTTGACGTCGAGGCGCTTCAGCTGCACAAGCTCGTGGGTGAGGCCGGGCATGTCGACCACCACCCCGTTGCCCAGGACACAGATTTTCCCTTTGCGCAAGATGCCGGAAGGGACGAGATGGAGGACGACCTTCTCTTTTCCAACGACCACCGTGTGACCCGCGTTATTCCCTCCCTGGTAGCGCGCCACGGCGTCGAAAGACTCGCTGATGGTGTCAACGATTTTTCCCTTGCCCTCGTCGCCCCACTGGGTGCCGACCACGATCACATTGGCCATGCCAGTGTCCCGTCCGTGACGCGTTGGCAGAAGTCGGCGACGGGGTACGTCGCCTCCGTCCCCGCCGTGAGGTCGCGTAGGGTCAGCGACTCCTTCGGCATGCCCTGCAGGCCCAGGATGATCGCCCGGGGGATGGCGCTCACCCGGGCGTACTCCAGCGACCCCTGAAGATCGCGCCGGATGATGTCCCGGGCGACCGCAAAGCCTTTGCTCCGCAGGGTCCGGGCGATGAAGAGCGCCTGTCGCTTATCCGGATTGAAGTCGATGATGAGGAAGTCGGGTCCCTGATCCGGTGGCAGTATGCCCTCGGCCTCCAGGGAGGCGAGGACCTTGTCCATCTCGAAGGCAAACCCGGTGGCGGGACACGGGTAGCCGAACTGGCCGATCAGATTATCGTACCGCCCGCCGCTGCCGATGGGATACCCGAGCGACGCGGTGAAGACCTGGAAGACGACGCCGGTGTGGTAGTCGAAGGCGTAGGTCTCGCCGAGGTCGATGATGATGTGCTCCGCCAGGCCGTAGGTCTTGAGGACGCCGTACACCTGAGTCAGGTTCTCGAGGGCGGCGCGCGACTGCTCCGTGAGCGCCCACGCCTTCGCCGATTCCAGGGTCGCTTCCCCGCCGTACAGCGTGGTCAGGCGCTGGATCCCCTCCTTGAGTCGCGGCTCGACCGGCAGCGGGCTGAGGGTAAGCTCCAGCTCCACGGCGTCCTTCCGCCGGAGCGCCGACAGGATCCGGCGGCGGAGCTCGGGAGACGGGTCGAGCGCGTTCAGCATGCCGCGGAGGAACTCCACCTGGCCGACGTCGATCTGGAAATCGCGGAGGCCCGCCTCCTGACACCCCTCGACCGCCATGGCGATCATCTCGGCGTCCGCTTCGGCGCGGTCCGAGCCGATGAGCTCCACGCCGGCCTGGAAGAACTCCCGCTGCCGTCCCGCCTGGGGCTCCTCGTGGCGGAAGACCGAGGCGGAGTAGGCCAGGCGCAGGGGGAGGGGATGATGCCGGAGCGTCGCGGCCACCATCCGCGCGACCTGCGGGGTCAGATCCGACCGGAGCGCCAGGAGCAGGCCGGTCTGTCGGTCCACGAACTTGACGGCCTTCCGGTGCAGCCCATCACCCGCCCCGTGCGCGAAGATGTCGAGGTATTCGAAGGTCGGAGTGAGGATTTCCCGGAAGCCCCAGCGCTGGAAGACAGCGAGGAGCGTCTTTTCGATCCACCGGAGGCGGGCCGCCTCGGGCGGCGAGAGGACGCGAACCCCTTTGGGAATGGCCGTGGGGATCACTTCAAACCTTCACCATCTTGGCATAGACGATGTTGGGCATCCGCCGGATTTCGTCCAGGACCGGGGTCGGGATCGCGTCGTCCACATTCACGACGGACACCGCCCGGCCTCCCGGCTTTTCCCGGCCCAGGACCATGCCGGCGATGTTGACCTGGTTCTGCCCGAGGAGCGTCCCGATCTTGCCGATCACCCCCGGCACGTCGAGGTTGGAGAAGACGAGGAGATACCCTTCCGGGACGGCCTCGAGCGAGAACTCGTCGATCCGCACGACGCGCGGCTCGCGCCGGCTGAAGAGCGTCCCGGCGACGAGGTGGTGTCCCCGGTCGGTCAAAATGGTGACGGAGATGAGGCTGGTGTAGTCCTCTTCCTCGCTGGTCTTGGACTCGACCACGCGGATCCCCCGCTGTCGCGCGAAGGGGAGGGCGTTCACGATGTTGATGGTGCCGGAAATGATCGGGTCCAGGACCCCCTTCACCACCGCCGCCGTGAGCGACGAGGTGTCATAGTCCGCGACCTCGCCGGTGTAGTCGATCCGGACCTCCTGGAAGCGTCCCTCGGCCAGTTGCGAATCGAGCCGTCCCAGCTTCTCCGCCAGTGTGAGGTAGGGCTTGATCTTGGAGAGTAGCTCCGGCTCCATGGAGGGGGTGTTGACCGAGTTCCGGACCACCCCCGTTGTGAGAAAGTCCAGGACCTGCTGGGCGATGGCCACGGCCACGTTCTCTTGAGCCTCGGCGGTGGCGGACCCGAGGTGCGGAGTGCCGATGAAGTTCTCCAGGGACAGGAGCGGGCTCGCCGTATTCGGCTCCTTTTCAAAGACATCGCAGGCGGCGCCCGCCACGTGCCCGCTCACCATCGCCTCGTAGAGCGCCTCCTCATCCACCACGCCCCCCCGGGCGCAATTGATGATGCGGACGCCCCGCTTCATCACCGCGAGGCTCTCGCGGTTGATCATGTGACGGGTGTCGGAGCCGAGCGGGACATGGAGCGTGATGAAGTCGGACTGGCGGTAGACCTCGTCCAGGTCGGCCAGCTCGACCCCGATGCGGCTTGCCACCTCGGCCGAAATGAAGGGGTCGTAGGCCAGGACGCGCATGGCAAAGCCCTTGCCCCGCTTGGCCACCTCGGATCCGATCCGACCCAGCCCGATGACGCCGAGCGTCTTGTTGTACAGCTCGACGTTCAGGAACTTTCCCTTCTCCCATCGGCCCTCGCGCAGCGACGCGGCTGCCTGAGGGATGTGCTTGGCGAGGGCGAGGAGGATGGACAGGGTGTGCTCGGCGGTCGTGATGGTGTTGCCGGTCGGGGTGTTCATGACGACCACTCCCTGGGCGGTGGCGACTTCCACATCGATGTTGTCCACCCCCACGCCGGCCCGCCCGATGACCTTGAGCTGCTTCCCCGCCCGGATCACGTCGGCAGTCACCTTCGTCGCGCTCCGGACGATCAGGGCGTCGTGCGCCCTGATCTCCTTCAGCAACTCCTCCGGTGCAATGTTTTGCCGGAGGCTGACCTGGATCTGCGGGTGCTGGCGCAGCACGTCGAGACCCCTGGGCGAAATATCGTCCGTGACCAGCACGCGCATCGGGTGTTCCATATGACGTCCCCTGAACTACTGTGCCAGGACTTCCTGGGCCGCCCGGATCCCCTCGCCTATCTTGACCGGGTATCCCAGCTCGGCCAGCGTCAGTTCCAGCGCGGACAGCGCGACGACGACGTCGGAGGCATCCGCGTACCCCATGGTCGCGAGGCGGAAGATCTTTCCCTTGAGCGATCCCTGACCGCCCGCGATGATCACCCCATGCTTGGCCCTGAGCGTCTTCACGATCGCGCCGCCATCGATCCCCTTCGGGACGTGGACTGCAGTGACGGCGGGGCTCGGGCGCTCTGCGAAGAGCTCTAGTCCCAGGGCCGTAACGCCCGCCCGCATGGCGGCCGCGAGGCGCGCGTGTCGCCGGACG
>DASRUH010000134.1:0-2040 GCA_035655535.1 Methylomirabilis sp. (SeqCode) | reverse complement strand
CTCCGGGCGAGGCGGGAGCGAGGTCGAGCGCAGAAGCTTCAGGTTGACAACACCGGACGGTTGCGAGTAGGATTGATTTCACCAGCGGGCCCCCGAGGCGGTCGATCCAGGCCCTCGCGGGCGGGGAAGAGACGAGGGTGTTCCGCCCCCCAAAGGGCGCGGGCGGAATGAGTATCATTCAGGGGGAGTAGACCCTGTGAGGAGGGGACCATGGTGACGATCACCGAGGCGGCCAGAAAGAAGATCCTGGGCCTCTTGGAAGCCGAGGAGCAGAAGAATCTCGCATTGCGCATGGCGGTCAGGGGGCGCGGCCCGGGCGGCTTCCGGTACGAGATGCAGTTCGTCGGCCAGGATGAGCGCGGGACTGAGGACACCGTGGTCGATGTCGGAGACTTCCAGGTGCTCGTCGATCCGGAGAGCGCGCCGAACCTGAAAGGCGCGACGGTCGATTTCGTCGACGGCGCCTACGAGAGCGGCTTCAAGATCGAGAATCCGAACCCGCTCTGGACCGATCCGAAGGCACAGGCCGTTCAGGATATCATCGACAAACAGGTCAACCCGGGCGTGGCCATGCACGGCGGAAACGTCTCCCTGCTCGACGTCAAGGATGATATCGCCTACATCCAGCTCGGCGGGGGGTGCCAGGGGTGCGGCATGGTGGACGTGACCCTCAGGCAGGGGATCGAGGTCTTGATCAAGGAGGCCGTCCCCGCGATCCGCCAGGTCGTGGACACGACCGATCACGCTGCAGGGGGAAATCCCTATTACCAGCCTGCCAAGGGGGGACAGTCCCCCTTCGCGTAACGCCCAGGAAAGCCTCCGGCAAACGGTTTCCCGCCCCTTCTGTGTCCCGAGGATGCCACGGGTGCGGTCGTGCGGGTCGTCCTGATCTCGACGTATGAACTGGGCCGGCAGCCCTTCGGGCTGGCTTCTCCCGCCGCCTGGCTCCGGGCGGCCGGGGCGGACGTGGCCTGCCTCGACCTCGCGGTAGAGCAGCTCAACGAAGAGGCGGTTGGCGCCGCCGACGTCGTGGCGTTCTATCTGCCGATGCATACGGCCACGCGCATCGCCACGCGGGTCGTCCCACGGATCAAGGCCCTCAACCCGGGTGCCCACCTCTGCTTCTATGGACTGTATGCCTCGATGAATGCCGCTCTGCTGCGCCAGCTGGGGGCCGACACGATCCTGGGGGGTGAGTTCGAGACGGGACTGGTGCGTCTCCTCACGCGACTGAAGGAGGGGGGGCGGCCTCCGCAGCCCGAGCCCCTCGTCTCGCTCGACAAGCAACGATTCCTGGTCCCGGACCGGAGCGGTCTCGCGCCCCTCGAACAGTACGCGCGGCTTGAGCTGGGCGATGGGCGGAGCCGCACCGTGGGATACACGGAGGCCAGTCGGGGCTGCAAGCATCTCTGTCGGCACTGTCCGGTCGTCCCCGTATATCAGGGGCAGTTCCGGATCGTCGAGCGGGAGGTGGTGCTCGAGGACATCCGCCGGCAGGTCGCGGCCGGCGCAGAGCACATCACCTTCGGCGACCCCGACTTTTTCAACGGGATCAAGCACGCCCTGGGGCTCGTCCGGGCGCTGCATGCAGAGCACCCCCACCTGACCTATGATGTGACCATCAAGATCGAACACCTCCTCAGGCATGCGGAACACCTCGGGGTCCTCAGCGAGACGGGGTGCCTGTTCGTCACCAGCGCCGTCGAGTCGATCGACGATCACGTCCTCGCCATCCTCGACAAGGGGCATACGCTCGAGGACTTCTCCCGGGCTGTCCACCTGTGCAGTGAGGCCGAGCTGGTCTTGCATCCGACCTTCGTCCCGTTTACCCCCTGGATTTCCGTCGAGGGCTACCAGGACCTCCTCTCACTGGTCGCCGGGCTGGATCTCGTCGACCATGTAGCCCCGATTCAGCTCGCCATTCGCCTGTTGATCCCGGCCGGCTCCAAGCTTCTTGAGGTCCCCGAGGTCCACCGGATGGTAGGACCGTTTGACGAGGCGGCCCTCGTCTATCCGTGGCGGCATCCCGATCCGCGGGTG
>DASRUH010000133.1:0-2902 GCA_035655535.1 Methylomirabilis sp. (SeqCode) | reverse complement strand
ACTGCCGGAACCGGCCCGCCGCTTCCCGGGCATCCCCGCTCAGCGGATGCACGATGCTCGCGCCCAGACGGCGACGGGCCTCCTGCAGGCGCCGCAGCGCGCGGGGGTTGACGTCAAGCGCCTTCACCACTCCGCGGTTCTCCATGAGGACGGCGGCCAGCATTGCCTTGCCCCCACCCCCCGCACACACGTCGAGGACGCGCTCTCCCGGTTGAGGATCCAAAAGGCGCACCACGATCGCCGCCCCCTCGTCCATTACCCAAAAGCGCCCGCGATCCCCTTCCCCACTCGTGAGCAGCCTGCCCGCATGCCGCAGCCGATACGCATGGGGGACCCACGGGCTCGCTTCCCACGCCGCGCCTGATCGGGCGAGGGCCTGCTCCAACACGTCCACCCGGCCCCGGAGCGGATTCCACACGATCCCGACCGGGGGGACTCGGTTGTTGGCCTCCATCAACTCGACGGCCGCCTCTCCCAATTGTTTCAGCCATCGCGCCACCAGCCATCGCGGGTGCGAGTGCCAGACCGACCATCGCAGGGTCGGATCCTCGGGCAGCTCCTCTTCCCGGAGCGGCCCCCGCCGGGTCAGGGTCTGCAGGACGGCGTTGACAAAGGCGGCCGTCCCACGCCGCGCCAGGCGGACCGTCTCATCGACGGCCGCGTAGGGAGGGATCTTGGTGACATAGAAGAGCTGGTACGCCCCGAGCCTCAGGAGATTCCGGACGTCCAGATCCATGCGCTCGAGCGGACGATCTCCCACCTGCATGAGCAGGAAGTCGATCGTCCCGCGGCGGCGCAGGACCCCGTAGCACAACTCCGTGAGGAGCGCCCGGTCGCGCAGCGGCAGCCGCCGTCGCTTCGCGTGGGCGTCCAGGAGGACATTCGCATACGCCCTATCCCGCTCCACCCGGACGAGAATCTCCAGGGCGAGCCGTCGTGGATTGTCTGCGGTCCGAGACGAAGACACTCCCCACCTCTACACGATAGCCACGGGAAAACTCCTCGGCCGACATGACCCGTTTGCCCTCCGGCTGGAGCAGGGTCAGCAGCAGCATCCCCCGACCCGTCGCGACCTCGATCCCGGCCCCCCGTCGGATGGCGACGACAATGCCCGCCGCGGCCCGACGGTCGCTCGGAACGGTTCGACGCTGCTCACCGTCGAAGGGTTCGGCCCCGAGGACCCGCACCAGACGGCCCTGAAAGAAGGTGTACGCCCCGGGCTGGGGGGCCAGCCCGCGGACGACGTTCCAGAGATCCACGGCGCTTTGCGTCCAGTCGAGTCGTCCGAGATCCGGGGGAAGTTTGGGCGCGTACGTGGCCTCGGCGTCATCCTGAGGGGTCCGCGGGACCTCGCCCCGCTCCAGGGCCCGCAGCGTCTCCACGAGCGCCTCGGCGCCGAGCACCGCTAGGCGCTCCTCTAGGCTCCCCGCCGTATCCGCAGGGGCGATCGGGACAGGCCTCTGAAGCAGGACGGGCCCGGCATCCAGGGCCTCGACGACCTCCATGATCGTCACGCCCGTCACCGTCTCGCCCCGAATGAGCGCCCAGGGAATGGGGGCTGCCCCGCGGTACTTGGGGAGCAGCGAGGCATGGACATTGAGGCAGCCCTTGGGAGGGATCTCCAGGATCGCCCGGGGCAGGATCTGACCGAAGGCCACCACCACAATGACCTCGGGCTGCACGCGACGGAGATGCTCGACCACTCCGGGATCCCGGATCGTCACCGGCTGGATGACGGGAAGGCAGAGTTCCTCAGCCACCTGCTTGACCGGAGAGCTGCGGAGCCGCTGGCCGCGACCGGCGGGACGATCCGGCCGCGTCACGACGGCGGCCACATCGTGCCCCTCCTTGACCAGGCGCGTGAGCGACGGCACCGCGAACGCCGGCGTGCCCATGAAGATCAGCCGCATAGGGCCCGCACGGTCTCCTCCATGTGGCTGAGATGCGTCCCGCCCCAAAAGATCCGCCCACACCCTTCGCAGTGAAAGAACGCGTCGTGATGGCGATACACGTACTCTGGAACACGCCCCGCCGCGCACGCCTTCGCCAGGAGGGCGAGCCGCCGATTACAGCGGAGACAACGGCTGCCGAGCTGCGGTCCCATCCGCAGCGCGAATGCCCCCGCGACTTGTCGCAGCTGATCCCACACGCGATCATGCCGGATGAAGAGGACCGGACCTAGCCGACGCCGCGCCAGGAGACGGGTATCCCGCGTGAGGAGAATCCTCCCCTCGCGCCGGGCGAGGGTGACGAGGCGACCGTCGTCGGCATCGCGGAAATAGAGCGTGTCGTACCCCAAGATGCGCAGCCACGTGGCCAACCTGCCCAGCATGCTGTCGGCGATGAAGCGCAGCTCGCCGTCGCCCATAGCCGAGACTCCCTCACCCGGCCATCACCATACCATACCGCCCCAGTCGTGAACAGAGAGACCAGTGAAGTCTCCCTGGATGGTCTGGCAGAGGAACCGGCTCAAATGATCGGGACGTATTTTTCAGTAGGGATATCGCCCAACTTACCGTCATTGCTGGGCTCGCTGGCCGCTATTGATGACCCCTTTGACAAGCCCTTGACTTATTAAAGTTTTTATACTAAAGCTTTAATAACCTTAAGGGAGACTTAAGTCTCCCTTAATAGCCTTTTCGGAGAGAGCAATGAACCCGGAGGAATTCGCTAGCAGCACAAGCGGAAATGTTATCCGAACCGTTCAAGGCTACTGGGCATTCGTGCCCAACCCGTTGCCTCCCCCTATCGAATACGATCACGAAGTCGTCCACCTCATATCAGAGGCAGACCGGGGCCTTGGAAGGCTCGCCGGGATCGGACAGTTACTTCCAAACCCTCACCTCCTTATTGCCCCGTACGTCCGGCGAGAGGCCGTGCTCAGCTCCCGAATTGAGGGGAC
>DASRUH010000132.1:0-6641 GCA_035655535.1 Methylomirabilis sp. (SeqCode) | reverse complement strand
GACCACATACCCCTTCCCGAGAAGCTTGCTGATGGTCTTGGCCTTGGCCGGCGACTCCACGATGACCAGCGATTTCGCCACTCCCGGTTGTCCTCCTCTCGTTGACCGACGACCGGCGTCCGATGACCGCAAATCCTTAGGGACCCCGGTCCTCACCTCCACCACATCATCTTAGCACAACAACTGAGTGGGCATTCCCCATTGCCGATAACTGATCCTCGTTCCCGACGGTCATCGGTGATCGGTCATCGGTCGTCGACCGCGCGGACGAACGTCTTGCCGGAGAGCTGCTTCACCCACCCCTTCATCTCGAGCGAGAGGAGGCGGGCCGCCACCGCCGGAGAGGGAAGCCCCGATCCGGCGATGATCGCGTCGATATGTATCGGCTCCTCCGCGAGCAGGGCAAAGACCCGCGCCTCCTCCCCCTCCAGGGGCGGCAGCGACGGCCCGACGGCTCGGGGAACACGCGCCTCGACGCGCAATTCTTCCAGGACGTCTTCCCACCCTTCGGTGAGCTTCGCCCCCGCCTTGATCAGCTGGTGGCACCCCTGACTCAGCCGGCCCCCGACCGTTCCGGGAACCGCGAAGACCTCCCTGCCCTGCTCGACCGCATGATTCGCCGTGATGAGGGCGCCGCTATCGAGGGCCGCCTCTACGACGATCACGCCGAGCGAGAGCCCGCTGATCAGCCGGTTCCGCTGCGGGAAATTCCCCTTGTGCGGACGCGTCCCCAGGGGAAACTCGCTCAGCAGGGCGCCCCGCTCGACAATCGCCTCCGCAAGCTTCCGATGTTCTGCCGGATAGACGATATCGGCGCCGGACCCCAGCACCGCCAGCGTCCGGCCGCCCGCGCGCAGCGCCCCCCGGTGCCCCGCGGCATCGATCCCCCTGGCCATTCCGCTCACGATGGTCAGTCCCCGCATCGCGAGATCACACGCGAGGCGATCGGCCACCCCGCGGCCATGGGGTGTGGCGTTTCTGGACCCGACAATCGCAACCGCCCTGCGGTCCCGATCCTCCCAGGTTCCGCGGATGTAGAGGACCGGCGGAGCCTGCGCGATCTCCCGCAGCGGCCCGGGATACTCACCATCCCCGAGCGTGAGGAACCGCACACCCCGCGCCGCCATCCGCTTCCGCTCGCGCGCGACCGTCTCCTCCGCGGGAAACGTGTGGATGGCCTTCGCCGTCACGGGACCGACCCCGTCGACCGCCTCGAGGGCTTTCAGCGGAGCCGTGAAGACGCGTCGTGCGCTCCCGAACCGCTCGAGCAGCAGCGCAAAGGTGGCCGGCCCCACATGGGGCACCATATTGAGAGCCAGCCATGCCTCGCGCTCCTGCATGCGCTCCCCGAACCACACCCCGGATCACGGCAACGACCAGGGGTGGAATTATACTCGGGGGCACGTCGGAGTCAAGCCACCGCTCGGCGGGCGGGCAAACGAAGCTGTCAGCGATCAACAGTCAGCACCACCAGCCACCACACACCAGTCACCGAGCACTGGCGGACAGCTGGCAGCTGACGGCGGACAGTTGACCGCTTCGCGGTCAGGGCATCTTCCGGAACAGGGCGATCGGCTCGCCCACCTTCAGGTGGAGATTGGACCCCGTCACGAGGGCCGCGGCGGCATGGGCGGAGGTCCGAATCACGATCAGCTCGCCCTGCTTGACCGGGGCGAACGAGATTGCGTCGCCGGTCGCCGGGGAAACACCGGCACCGGAGAGCCGATAGATGCTGAACTCATCGCCCGGGACGATCCCCTGATCCTTGCCGACATCCACATAGACAATGTCGCCCTGTCCCAACGAATCGGCATCGTCCTTGGACCCGACAATATATCCCCTGAGGCGAAGATCGGTCGACTGGGTCAGGCCCCTGGTGGGGGGCGGCCAGTCTCTCGCCTCCACCAGCACATCCCCGACGGCTAAATCCTCACAGTTGTACACGATCTTGGCCCGCGGAGCGGGGCCGACGGTGGTGAAGATCTCCACGGTCCCCAAGGTTCTTATCTTCACCCCCACGCGGCCACCCGTCACCGGGTGGAAGACCGTGCTCGTCGGCCGGACCACCTGGAACCGGTCACCGGCTTGCACCTTCCGGTTCCCCAGATCGAGAAAGATATGGTCCCCGAACCACAGCCGGATATTCTGCGCATCAAGCGGCCGAACGATCCGGCCGACACCAGGGACCTCGCGATGCTCCGCTACAAAGCCGCTGCACTCCAGGGTCGGTTGGGGAACGACAAACGATGGCGGAGCCGTCGGCAGCTTGATCATCTCTTCCGGCTTCTTCACCTCCGCCACTGCGGCAGGAGGAACGCCCTCCGCCGGAGGGGCCGTCGGCGGAGCAACGCGCTCCTCGGAGACCGGCGGGCCCGGGGGAGCTTCGGCCACCGGCTTGGGAAGCGGCCCGAACCCCGGAATGACCAGGGGATCACCGGGGAAGATCATGTTGGGATTCGAGACGAAGGGATTCTCCTTCCAGACCTGGGGCCAGAGACGCGGGTTGTCGAGATAGCGCCCCGCGATCGCCCACAGCGTATCCCCGGACCGGACGTAGTAGACGCCCTCCGGCAGGATCTCAGCCCGCTTTTGCTGGTCCGCACCCGGGGGAGCCTCCTGAGCCGCCACCTGGCCCACGAGCACCCACGTCGCCGCCAAGAGGCCCAGCACTCCGCGCATCCGTCCTCTCCTCATGATCCCCCTCCGCTCCCGCACGTCCGTTGGCCCTTCGATCGCAGGACGCCGCAATCCGCATCCTGCTTCCTGATCCTCACGGCACGCGACGCCGCTCCGGGCGCGGCGACCCGGACCTGCGCCCCGTCGCTGCCCCTGCGCTCTCCCCATCCCTTTTGAACGAATCTCCTCCGACGCCGTCACGACCCGTCCGCGCCGCAGGCCCGATGTCCCGTCCGATCCTTCCCCCCACGGGGCGCGGCCCGAGGTGTCCGGGGCTAGTGCAAGCTTTGTGCCTGTTTTTTCACCCTGACCGCCTGCGGGCCGGTCCGCATACGCCACTCGTAAACCAGGGCGGAGGCGACGAAAATCGAGGAGTAGCTCCCCACGATGATCCCGAACACCAGGGCCAGGGAAAAATCGTGAAGGACCTCGCCCCCGACCAGCAAAAGGGCGAGGACCGCAAGCATGACGGTCACGGAGGTCATGATACTCCGACTGAGGACCTCGTTGATGCTGATATTCATGATCTCGGCGAGCGTCCCCCGCCGCCGGGACCGCAGGTTCTCCCGGATCCGGTCAAAGACCACCACCGTATCGGTGAGCGAATACCCCGCCAGCGTCAGGAGGGCCGTGACGACCAGCAGGGTGATCTCCTTGTCCAGGAGGTAGTAGATGCCGAGCACGGCCAGGACATCGTGGAAGGTCGCCACCGTGGCGGCGACGCCGAACCGGAACTCGAATCGCCAGGCGATATAGCTCACGATGCCCACCAGGGAGATCAGGATGGCCCACACAGCCGCCTGTTGCAGCTCCTGGCCGACGACCGGCCCCACCTCGTTGGAGCTCTCGAGAACGAACGGGTTTCGAGCAAAGGCCTGCCGTAAGACCTCTTCGATCCTGGTCGCGGTCCCGGCCACCGACTCCCCGGAGGACTTCACCCGGATGAAGAGCCGCCGTCCGCCGACGAACTGCTGCAGCTCACTCTCGGCGATGCCACCGGCGGCGAGGACCCTCCGGACCTCGCCAAGCTCCACCGGATCATCAAAGCGCACCTGGACGGAGGTGCCACCCGCAAAGTCGATCCCCAGGTCGGCTCGTCCCCGGGCGATCTGGACCGAGGCGAGAAGCCCCAACAGGACCAAGGCGATCGAGAGGGCGAAGCACGGGCGCCGCATCCCCAAAAAGTCGATGTCCGTCTTGCCGATGATCTCCATCGCTCGTCCCCGCATCCCAGCGGCTGGCCCTCAGATACTGAGCCGCTTCATTCCCCGAAGGGTCAGCCAGTCGAAGACCACCCTGGTCCCCACGGTCGCCGTAAACAAATTGATGGCCACGCCGAGGGCGAGCGTCACGGCAAAGCCTCGCACCGGCCCGCTCCCGAAGAGAAAGAGGGCGAGCGCGGTGATCAGCGTGGTGACATGCGAATCCAGGATGGCCACCCAGGCCTTGCTGAATCCGCCGTCGATGGCGGAGCGCACCGACTTCCCGAGCCGCAGCTCTTCACGGATCCGCTCGAAGATCAGAACGTTGCTATCCACCGCCATGCCGATGGTGAGGGCGATGCCGGCGATCCCGGGCAGGGTCAGGGTCGCCTGGATCCCTGCGAGCAGGCCGAGGAGCATGAGGAGGTTCAGCAGGAGGGCCGCATCGGCGATGACCCCGGCCAGGCGGTAGTAGACGGCCATCAGGAGGATCACGAGGATGCCGGCCACGATGCTCGCCTGCACGCCGGCCCGGATCGAGTCCTGCCCCAGGGAGGGCCCCACGGTCAGGTTGGCCACCACGTTGACCGGCGCCGGCAGCGCGCCCGCCCGCAGGACGATCGCCAGGTCGCGGGCCGACTCGGCGGTAAAATCCCCCTCGATGACGCCGCGCCCTTCGCCGATCCTGCTCTTGATGACTGGGGCGCTGTAGACCGTGTCGTCCAGGACGATGGCCAGATGCCGCCCGATGTTGGCGCCGGTGAACTCGGCGAAGACCCGCGCCCCCTCCCGATCGAGGGCGAAGCCGACACGCCACCCGCCGCGTTCGTCCGGTTGCACGTTGGCGTCGGTGAGGGACGCCCCGGTGATGACCGGGCGGCGCTGGACGACGATGGGGCGCTTGCCGACCACCTGCCTGTTCTCATCGAGCTCGCGCAGGTAGAGGAGCTGCAGGTCGGGAGGCAAAGCCACCTTGCCCTGCGCCACCTCGAGGGGATTGAGCGTGGCGTCCACCACCTTGAGCTCGAGCAGCGCCGTCTTCCCGATCAAGTTGATGGCCCGCTGGGGATCCTTGATGCCCGGCAGTTGGACCACGATACGCCGGTCTCCCTCGGGCACGATCAGCGGCTCCGTAACGCCGAACTCGTCCACCCGGTTCCGAATGGTCTCCAGGCTCTGCCGGAGGGCGAGCTCCTGGATGCGCGTGACCTCGCGCGCGAGCACCGTCAGCCGCAGCTCATGCGGCGTCGGCCCCGGGACCTGCTCCAAGACCACCAGCTCCCCCAGGACGCGCTGGGCCTTCTCCCGCTCCTCCGCCTTCTCCACGACGAGGACGATCCCCGCGGTCCCCTGCCGGACCAGACGGGAGACGCCGATCCGGTCCTTGTCCAGGAGACGCCGGACCTCCTCCACAAGCCGCTCGGTCGCGCCCTCGACCGCCTTTTCCACATTCACCTCCAGGACGAGATGCATCCCGCCCTGGAGATCGAGTCCGAGATTGATTGGCGTAGGGGGCGGGGCAAGGATAAGGGGCCGGACATACCGCCACCACCCCGGGAGGGGAGGCAGCCCCGGGATCGACGGGAGGAGATAGATAAAGGAAAGGAGGGCAGCCACACCCACCAGGCCTGCCCTCCACGCGAGATACCGCTTCACCAGGATCGTCCCTCGAGGGAAACCGGTGCCCGCCGCGCCCACAGTCCGGGGCTAGGACACCGCCGGGACCTTCTCCCGAGAACTCTGGGACCGCCGCCCGCCCTGCTCCACCTTGTGGGGCAACGGCCCTAGACCCGGCATGATCCCCCGCTTCACCTCCATGATGGACGGGTGAGGACACTGAAAACGGTCGGCAATGTGCCGGACCGCTTGCTCCGGCTTGATCGTTTCCCCACAGGTAAAGATATCCACGGCTGCGTATCGGTACTCGGGCCAGGTGTGGATCGAGAGGTGGGATTCGGCGATGACCACGACTCCACTCACCCCGAAGGGCTTGAACTCGTGGAAGGCCACGTCCACAACGGTAGCCTTGCAGGCCTTGGCCGCCGCAACCAAGATCTCCCGGACGGCGTCAACCTTCTTGAGTAACTCCGGGTCGCACCCGTACAGCTCCACTAAAAGGTGTCTGCCCAGTGCCCTCAATGAACTCCCTCCTTTCCCACGTGCTGCGCGATCTCACCTCCCACCAAAGCGCGAACATCCCCCGTGGCCACCACAAACATCTCTTCGCTTATACAACGCTCTGGCGAAATTGCAAGGAAAAAATGCAGGTCCCGTCGCCGCCGGGCGGCACCCTCGCCGGGCGGCCATCGCCCGGATCCGGGACGCCGACGCCGCCCCCGGCGCCGGCTCCTCAGGGCCATGGATGGGCGCCGGGTGAGGCCGCCGGTGCGGCACAGTAATTGCAAACTAGCATCATAAGTATCGAAGAAATCGGAATCAGTGACCGAAGGGCGGACACCACTCAACGAGATGCACGGGAACGCACCACGACCGGCTCGAACAGAGAGGCGCCATATGCACCGCACCAGGGCCATGGGGGAGGCCGGGTTCACGCTTATCGAAATGGTCCTCGTCATCCTCCTCTTAGGGTTTATCGCGGCCGTGGTGATCCCGCGGTTCCCGCGACACCCCAAGGCCGGTCTCGCCGCGCGGCAGCTCGTCTCGGATATTCGGTACGCGAAAGAGCTGTCCATGCGGTTGCAGACGATGAGCGGCGTATACTTCATCAGCAGCACGGAATACCGCGTCTTCCAGAATAACGAT
>DASRUH010000131.1:0-5251 GCA_035655535.1 Methylomirabilis sp. (SeqCode) | reverse complement strand
CACGCGTTGCCGGAGGTCTTCCTTGCAGTGACGGCGATCCTCGTCCTGATCCTCTCTTTTGCCGCCCCGAAGCGGCGGGGATGGATGGAGACCCTGAGCGTCATCGCCGTGGTCGGCGCGGCGACGCTCGTCATCCGGGATGCGATCCCGTTGTTCCGACCGGACGGCAGCCCGGTCTCCGTCTTCAGCGGGATGTACCTGGTGGACAAGTTCGCCGTCTTCTTCAAGATGATCTTTCTGCTCGCGACCCTCTTGGTCATCCTGATGGCGGTCGATTACCTCCCCCTGGTGGGGGTTCCCGTCGGGGAGTTCTACGCGATCCTTCTCTTCTCGACCATGGGAATGATGTTCATCGCGTCGGGCGGGAATCTCCTCTCCCTCTACCTCGGGCTCGAGACGATGTCCATCTCGCTCTACATCCTTTGCGGTTTCATCAAGCGGGACCGGAAATCCAACGAGGCGGCCCTGAAATACCTCCTGATGGGGGCCTTTTCCTCGGGCGTGATCCTCTACGGCATCGCCCTCCTGTACGGATTGACCGGCACCCTCGGCATTAAAGAGATCGCGGTCGCCGTCGCGTCCCGGGACCTCTCCAATCCCGCCCTCCTCCTCGCCATGGTCATGCTTACGGCAGGCTTCGGGTTTAAGATCGCCGCCGTTCCCTTCCACATGTACGTGCCGGACGTCTACGAGGGCGCGCCGACCGCGGTGACCGCCTTCCTGGCGGTAGCCTCCGAGGCGGCCGGGGTGGCCGCCCTCCTGCGGGTCTTCCTGGGGGCCATCCCGCACATTCAGGTCAACTGGACCATCCTCTTCTGGATCCTGTCGGCGCTCACCATGACCGTCGGCAACGTCGTGGCCATGTCCCAGGACAACATCAAGCGGATGCTGGCGTATTCCAGCATCGCCCACATCGGATACGTTCTGATCGGCTTCGTGGCGGGGACGGAGATGGGCATCTCCGCCGTCCTGCTGTACGTCCTCGTCTATGCCTTCATGACGGCCGGAGCCTTTGCGATGGTGATCCTGCTCCGCACGGAAACGGTCGCGGGCGACCTTATCGACGACTTTGCAGGGCTCAGCAGGGTGAATCCCCCGGCGGCGTTCGCCATGCTGATCTTTCTCCTGTCGCTCACCGGGATTCCGCCCACGGCCGGCTTCGTGGGGAAGTTTTATCTGTTCAGCGCGGCGGTTGATGCCGGGTCCTGGGGGATCGTGCTGGTCCTGATCGCGGTGATCAACACGGCCATCTCCCTCTTCTACTACATGCGCGTGGCGATGGTGATGTACATGCAGGAGGCGCCCGCGGCGCTGACGCTCAGCTCCTCGCGGCCCCTCTATGTCTCGTTGGCCTTCGCGGTGCTCGGGACGCTGGTGATCGGGGTTTATCCGGGGCCGTTCATGGAGCTGGCCCAGGCGTCGATCTTGGGACTCGGGCGGTAGCGGGTGCGTGACCGATGGGCCGATCGTACCGGCAGGCCTCCCGAGCGTCCAGGAAGTGCGGGGTGGATTTACGAGCGACCTTGTGATATGTGGTACATGCCCAGGAGGAGCCCGTGGAGGCCATTGAGCACCCCGCACTGTTCATGATCCCGAACTTTCTGCCGTTGCTGCCGGGCCGGTTCGTCCCGGATCACGTGACCATGGCCTGGCTGGTCATGCTTGTCCTGGGGACGTTGGCGTACATGACTCAGCGCGGTCTCCGGGAGGTCCCGGGCCCCCTCCAGAACCTCATGGAGGTGACCATCGAGATATTCCACGGGCTGATCGATGGCGTCATCGGGCACCATGGCCGTCGGTACCTCCCCTTGATCGGCGCGCTGGGGCTCTTCATTCTCTTCTCCAACCTGCTCGGGTTGATCCCCGGAATGAAATCTCCGACGGCGAATATCAACACGACGGCGGGACTGGCCGTGGTGACCTTTTTTGCCTATCACACCATCGGGGTCCGCGAGGTCGGCGCCCTGACCTATTTCAAGCACTTCTTGGGACCGGTAGGCGAGCTACCAAAGCCGTTGCTGATCATCATGGGTCCGATCATGATCCCGGTCTTCTTTTTCGTGGAGGTGATTGGACACCTCTCCAGACCGGTTTCTCTCACCATTCGTCTGTTCGGGAACATCTTTGGAGAGGATGCGGTGATTCTCTTTTTGTTCTTTCTGGCGCCGCTGATTGCCCCTCTTCCGATGATGGGCCTTGCCATCTTTACCAGCGTAGTCCAGACATTGGTCTGGGTCATGCTCTCGACGATCTATATCGCCGGGGCAGTGGAGGCGGCCCATCACGAAGGGCATTGAGGGAGAGTGCAAGGCCCAGGACCGAAAGATTCGGAGGCGAGAGGGATCCCGCTCAGGTGGACCAACCGGAGGTCTCGAGAGGGAGGGACGTGCATGCGATTCATGTTGACGGGCGTCGTGGCGGGGATCGTGGGGGTAGTCGGCTCGACGACCTTGGCCTCGGCTGCGGAGAGAGCCGCACCAGGAGGCGAGCAAACATTCTTCTGGGTCACGGTCTTGACCGGGGGATTCGCGATGGCCCTCGCATCAGCCATGGCCGCTTTGGCTCAGGCGCGGGCGATTTCTGCTGCCCTGGACGGGATGGCCCGGCAGCCGAATGCCGCGGGACGTATCCAGACCGCATTGATCATCGGCCTCGCCTTCATCGAGTCCTTGGCCATCTACGTGCTGTTGATTGCCTTGATCCTCCTCTTTGCAAACCCGTTTAGCGCGATCGTCGTCAAGGGCGGATAGACCGGGGGCCCCGAAAATCCGGGGCTCTCATTGTGGCAGAGTAAGTACATAAATTCACATGCTCACCGAGTATCTTCCCATCCTGCTGTTCTTCGTCGCGGCGGTCCTCTTCGCGGGCGGGTCGATCATCCTGTCGTCCGTGATGGGGCCGCGGCGTCCGCAGGCGGTGAAACTGGAGCCCTACGAATGCGGGATCGCGCCGGTGGGGCTCGCCCGCGAGCGGTTCTCCATCCACTTCTATCTGGTGGCCATGCTCTTCATCCTCTTCGATATCGAGATCATCTTTTTGTACCCGTGGGCGGTGGTCTACCGTGAGCTCTCGTGGTTCGGCTTCTTCGGAATGGGGGGCTTTGTGCTCGTGTTGGTCTTCGGGCTGGCGTACGTCTGGCGAAAGGGGGGGCTCGAGTGGGACGCGCCGGAGCATCGTGTCGAGCCCCGCGATCGCGGCCGACGGCGCGCGCCCGCGGCCGGATCGGAGGAATAGGGGGATGACGTCGGCGAAGCTCCGGCAGGCCTGCGCCGAGATCGTGAACCGATTCCCGCAAAAGCGGTCGGCGATTCTGCCGCTGTTGCATGTGGCGCAGGAGGAGCACGGGTATCTGACCCCCGAGTCGATGACGGAGGTGGCGGCCCTGCTCGATCTGCGTCCCGCCGATGTCTGGGAGACGGCCAGTTTCTACACGATGTATCGCTTTCAGCCCGTGGGACGGTGTCACATCGAGGTCTGCCGCAATCTCTCGTGCACACTGTCGGGCGCCGACACCCTTCTGGGGCATCTCCGCAACCGGCTGCGGATCGACGAGGGCGGGGTGACGCGTGACGGGCTGTTCAGCCTGGGAACGACCGAGTGCCTGGCCGCCTGCGATGCCGCGCCCGTGGTACAGATCAACGGCACCCACTACGGGCCGCTGGACCGGGCCCGGCTGGAGGAGCTGCTCGGGTCCTTCGATCGAGGGGAGCTTCCCGGGGCGTACCGGTATCGATCCGGGGCAGGCACGGCGCCGGCTGCGGCAGCCCCCCGTGGGAACTTCGAGCGCATCCTCCACGGGAATCTCCTCGATCCGAACTACGACGGCAGCATCGCGGCCTATCTCGAGCGGGGCGGGTACCGGGCGCTGCGCCGGGCCCTTGAGCGTCCGCCTGCCGAGATCATCGAGATGGTCAAGCGATCCGGCCTGCGGGGCCGCGGCGGCGCCGGCTTTCCGACCGGCGTGAAATGGGGATTCGTCCCGCAGGCTTCGGGGGTCCCGAGGTACCTCATCTGCAACGCCGATGAGGGAGAACCCGGGACCTTTAAGGATCGTCAGCTCCTGGAGCGCGACCCCCATCAGGTGCTCGAAGGCATCATCATCGCGAGCTACGCCATCGGGGCGACCACCTCGTACATCTATCTGCGGGGTGAGTTCCTGGACGGGGCCGTGATCATGGAGCGGGCGCTTCGCGACGCGTACGCGGCGGGGTTCCTCGGGAAAGACATCCTGGGAAGCGGCGTCGGCCTCGACGCCTTCCTGTATCGCGGCGCCGGGGCCTACATCTGTGGAGAGGAGACGGCGCTGATCGAGTCCCTGGAGGGGAAGCGCGGCGAGCCGAGGATCCGTCCCCCCTTTCCGGCGGTGAAGGGCCTCTATCAGTGTCCGACGGCGGTGAACAACGTCGAGACCCTCTGCAACATCCCGCACATCGTCCTCCGGGGGCCCGAGTGGTACGTCGGTCTGGGAACCCCCAAGAGCACCGGGACCCGCGTCTTCTCCGTGAGCGGCCACGTGCGCCACCCGGGGAATTACGAGCTGCCGCTCAACACCACGCTCAGGGAGTTGATCTTTGAGCACGCCGGCGGGATCGGCGGGGGTCGGAGGCTCAAGGCGATCATCCCTGGTGGGAGCTCCGCGCCGGTCCTCACCCCCGACCATCTCGATGTCGGGCTGGACTTCGAGTCCCTCGCCGCCGCCGGGTCCATGGGGGGCTCGGGGGGCGTCGTCGTCATGGACGAGACGACGTGCATGGTGAAGGTCGGGGAGGTGGTGAACCGCTTCTACCATCACGAGTCCTGCGGCCAGTGTACGCAGTGCCGGGAGGGGACCGCCTGGCTCCACAAGACCCTGAAGCGGATAGAGGAGGGGAAGGGGCAGATGGCGGATCTCGAGACGCTCAAGGGAGTCTGCCGCAACATGAAGGGCCAGACCATCTGCGTCCTGAGCGACTCGGCCGCCATGCCGACCGAGAGCTATTTGAAGTACTTCGGGGAGGAGTTCGAGGCGCACATCCGGCAGGGGAGGTGCCCGTTACGAACTAGGACTGAGGACTGAGCGCTGAGGACTGAGCGTTCAGGACTGAGGACTGAGTACTGAGGACTGAGAGGCGCGCGGGGTCGCGCGGTGCACGAGAGGATGAGCGAACCAACGCAGAAACTCGTGACGATGACGATTGACGGGCGACAGGTCCAGGTCCCGCCGGGAACCACCATCATCCAGGCGGGAGAGCGGCTGGGCGTCGAGATCCCG
>DASRUH010000130.1:0-6217 GCA_035655535.1 Methylomirabilis sp. (SeqCode) | reverse complement strand
TCCAGGGCCCAGATCTGATCGACGGTGGCCTCGACGTTGCGGGTATCGGTCTTGGTCATGGACTGGACCGAGACCGGCGCGTCCCCGCCGATCTTGAGCGTGCCCACCTGGATCTGCCGCGTCTTCCGCCGTGCTTTCATGTCAACCCCCGTTCACCGATGACAGACGACCGACCACCGTAAACCGAGAACCGCATACCGATCACCGACGACCGATGACCGACGACCGGAAAGACCTTGTTGGTTCCGACGGTCATCGGTTTACTGTCATCGGTCATCCGACTGCGGTCATCGGTAGTCGGTCACCGGTCATCGAACTGTAGGCCGTGAACCTTGAACTATACCTTATTAGGGCCGTCCGAGCAATCGAAAGATGTCATTATAGAAGGCGAAGATCATCAAGGCCACCAAGAGGACCAGTCCCACTCGCTGCGCCATCTCCCGCTTCCTCACACTGATCGGCCTGCCGCGGAGCAATTCGATGCCAAAGAAGGCGAGGTGGCCGCCATCCAGGATGGGGATAGGGAGAAGATTCAGGAGCCCCAGGTTGATGGAAAGGACCGCGGTCAAGAAAATCAGATAGAGAAACCCTTGCTGGGCTGCCTCGCCGGTCATCTGTGCCATCAGGATCGGCCCACCAAGCGTCCGCGGTGAGATCTCGCCCTGCACGATTTTCCACAAGGCCCAGACTATCGTGACCGTCCAGCCCGCCGTTTGATTTCCAGCGTGATTCAGAGCGGAGAAAGGATCCATGTGGGTGAAGATGGGGGAGATTCCTACGTCCCAGAGCCCCACCCTTCGCTGTTCATATTCGCTGACAGCCTCGATGCCAATGAGGCCCACCTGCTGGCCCTGTGCCTCCTTCTCTGGGGCTGGACTCAGACGCGGGGTGACGATTGCTGCAAACTGCTCTCCGTTCCGCTCAACCGTCAATGTCACCGCGCGCCCGGGGCGCACCCGGATCTTCAAAGAGAGCTGTTGCCAGGAGTCTATGGGGTCGCCATTCACCGCGATGATCTTGTCACCGGGACGCAATCCTGCCTCGGCTGCAGGAAAGTCAGGCACGACACGCCCGATCGTGGGGGGAATCACTGTCGTGGTCACGTCCCTTCTTCGGGGCGTGATCGTCACGTTGACATTCTCTTCCCCTCTCTTGATGCGCAATGCGACCGCCCGCCCTGAGGCGTCGTTTATCCTCAGGATGAGATCGCTCCAGCTGGATACCGCTTCCCCGTCGACGGCGACAATCTTATCCCTGGGGTGCAACCCGACACGCGCCGCAGGCGCATCCTCCTCCACTTCGCCAACAATCGCTTCCATCGATGGGCTTCCGACAAACACCGCAGCAACCCAGAAGAGGAAAAAGCCCAGGAGATAATTGGCCCCGGGCCCGGCCAGGACGATGGCGATCCGCGCCCACACCGACTTGTGGGCGAAGGACTTCCGGAGATCCAGGGGTTGGCCCGCGCCATCGAAGGCTTGACCGGTACCGTCCACCACGACCTCGCGTGGATCCTCGCCGACCATCTTGACATAGCCGCCGAGCGGGATGGCGGAAACCAGGTACTCGGTCTCTCCCCGCCGGAAACCGAAAAGGCGGCGACCGAACCCGAGGGAAAACTTGAGCACCCCGACGCCGGCCCGCTTGGCGACCAGAAAGTGTCCCACCTCGTGGACGAAGATCAGGAGCCCCAGGATGACGATGAAGGAGACGATAGTTTCGACCGTCATGACACCGGCCTCACGCTGACCCGGTATGTGCGGGCAATCTGCTCGCGGACTTCCCGATCCGCTGCCAGGATCTCGTCCAGACTGTCCCCGTCCCCCGGCCGGTGTCCGCGCAGGCTCGCCTCGATCACCTCGGGGATTCCGCCAAAGCCGATCTGCCGACCGAGAAACAGCTCGACCGCCACCTCATTGGCGGCGTTCAAGACGGCCGGTGCCGTCCCTCCCATCGCGACCGCCTCATACGCGTATCCGAGACACGGAAACCGTTCCCGATCGACCGGCTCGAAGGTGAGGGAGGCCACCTGGACCAGATCGAGGGTGGGGAAGGCGTTCTTGAGGCGGGCCGGGTAGCTCAACGCATAGAGGATCGGAAGGCGCATATCGGGCGGGGCGAGCTGGGCCAGGACCGACCCGTCCACATACTCGATGAGGGAGTGCACGATCGATTGGGGGTGCAGGATCACGTCCACCTGCTGTGCGTCGATGTCAAACAGCCATCGCGCCTCGATCACCTCGAGCCCTTTGTTCATCAGCGTCGCCGAGTCGATGGTGATCTTCTTCCCCATGCTCCAGACCGGATGGTTCAAGGCCTCCTCGGGGGTCACGAAGGCCAGCCGCTCCTTCGGGACCTGCCGCAGCGCTCCCCCCGACGCCGTCAGGATAATCCGCTTGAGGGCCCCCCACCCGCCCCCCTCGAGACACTGGAAGATCGCGGAGTGCTCGCTGTCCACCGGCAAGAGCTTCACCCCTCGGGCCGCGGCCTCCGCCGTCAGCAGTGCCCCGGCCATCACGAGGGCCTCCTTGGTGGCGAGCGCCACGTCCTTGCCGGCCCGGATCGCCGCCATCGCCGGCTTGAGTCCCGTCGCCCCCACGACCGCCAGCAACGTGAGCTGCGCATCGGAGTACGCCGCAACCTCGCTCAACCCCTCCTCCCCGAAGCAGATCTTCACGGGAAGGCCGCGCAGCCTCTCCTGGAGCTCCTGCGCCCCGTCCCGACTCGCCACCGAGATCAGGTGCGGCCGAAACTCCCGGACCTGCTGCGCAAAGACATCCAGCCGCCGTCCGGCCGCCATCGCCACCACCTCGAAGGCCTCGGGGTGGGCGCGGACCACTTCCAGGGCCTGCATGCCGATCGAGCCGGTGGAGCCCAGGACGCTCAGGCGCTTCATCGCTTTTCCTTGATCCCGACCCCGTCCCTGGTCCCGGTCTTGACGAGATACATCGCCTCGTCGGCGTGGCGCAAGAGATCTTCTCCGTTCTGCCCGTCCTCAGGATATGTGGCGACCCCGAAGCTGGCGGTGAGCGACACCTCGGCCCCTTCCACCGGGTGGAACCGATGGACCCGGATCGCCTGGCGAAGGCGGTGGGCGGTCTCCACCGCCCCTCGCTGATCGGTCTCGGGCAGCGTCACCGAAAACTCATCCCCGCCAAACCGGAATATCTTGTCGGTCCGCCGCAGCTGCTTCATGATGACCTTCACCACCTCTATCAGCACCTTGCTCCCCGACAGGTGCCCATATTGGTCGTTGATGTGCTTCAGGTGATCGAGGTCGAAGAAGAGCAGGGAGAAGGGGTGTTTGTACCGACGGGACCGCTCGATCTCCTCGCCGAGATATCGATCCAGATATCGACGATTGAGGACCCCCGTCAGGTCATCCTGCAGGGTCTCGTGGCGGAGACGGGTGTTGGTGCAAAACAGGTGATATCGCTCGAGGGCATTCCTGAGCCCGATCTCGAGGTCGGCCGGTTGCAGAGGCGTCGCGAGGGCCGCGTACGCCCCCTTCGCCAGGGCAGCGCTGGCACCCGTGCTCGCGGGAGGCGCCAGCACAATGATGGCCTGCTCTGGTTTGCGCTCGATCATGCGCCCCACCACCTCGACCCCCTTGGGTCCTGCCCCCCCCAGGTCAAGGAAGACGACCGCGTACTCGTCCTTTGCGAGCTCCTTCAGGGCTTCCTCGCCGCCGGAGGCCTCCACCGGCTGAAGACCTCGTTGGCGCAGCACCTTTGCGAGCCGCCGACGCGCGGCCTGGTCAGGATCGACGATCAAAATCTTTTCGTCGGCCACTCCCGGCCCCCTGCGGTCCCACCGCTCCGCGGATTTCGTAAGTATAATGAACTCCAGGGCTTCTCGCAAGTCATTTCACCTTGACAGTGTCGAGGGACCGTCTCTATACTGCCGACAATCTCCGCATGTGTGCGTGAGGAGGCCATGACGCGGATTCAGTTTGGGACGTCCGGCTGGCGCGGCGTCATCGCCGACGATTTTACCTTGCCCCGAGCGATGGCCGTCGTCCAGGGCATCGCCGACCACCTCAAGGCCGCGGGGCTCGAGGGGCGAGGGATCGTGGTCGGGTACGATACCCGCTTCCTGTCGGAACGCTTCGCGGGTGAAGCGGCCAAGCTCCTTGCCACCAACGGGATCCGGGTTTTCCTCTGCGAGCGGGATACGCCCACCCCCGTGGTCGCCTGCGAGATCCGGCGCCGGCGGGCGGGCGGAGGGATCACCATCACCGCCAGCCACAACCCGCCGGAGTGGAACGGCATCAAATTCTCCATGGCCGCGGGGGGCCCGGCCCTGCCCGAAGTGACCCGCTTCATCGAGGCCCAGGCGAATGCGCGGTTGCCGAATGTCCAGGTGGAGACCATAGAGATCGAGGCGGCAGAAAAGGCGGGACTCCTCACGATGATCGATCCGCTCCCGCCCTATCTCACGCACCTCCAGAGTCTCGTGGACTACGAGGCGATCCGCCGGGCCCGCCTCAAGGTGGTGGTGGACCCCCTCTTCGGGACCGGCCGGGGGGTCCTGGACGCCGCCTGCCGGGAGGCAGGGTGCGAGGTCGAGATGCTCCACGACTGGCGGGATCCCCTCTTCGGGGGCGGCCCTCCGGACCCGGCCCCGACGCGGCTGCAGGAGCTCACGCAACGGGTGGTCAAGCGGCGCGCCCACCTCGGCCTCGCCACGGACGGAGACGCCGATCGCTTCGGCATCGTGGACAGCGACGGTACGCTCCCGAGCGCCAACCAGATTCTGGCCCTGCTGCTCAAGCACCTGCTCACCACGCGTCCGGCACCGGGGGGCGTCGCGCGCACGGTGGCGACCACGCATCTCCTCGACGCGGTCGCCCGTCATTACCACGTCCCCGTGTATGAAACCCCGGTCGGGTTCAAGTACCTCGGCGAGCTGATCCTGCAGGACAAGGTCATCCTGGCCGGCGAAGAGAGTGCCGGGCTCACCATTCGGGGGCATATCCCGGAGAAGGATGGGGTGCTGGCCTGTCTGCTTGTGGCCGAGATGGTCGCGCACCGGGGGCGGGCATCCCTGAGGGAGCTGCTCGACGAGCTGTACGCCCAGGTCGGGACGATCCTCTCCCGACGGATCGATTTCACCCTGAGGCCTGAGGAGCGCGCACGCCTCCTCACGAAGCTCGAGGAGCCCCCGCGTGAGCTGATCGGCCGGAGGATCGCAGCGGTGGACCGGAAGGACGGAACCAAGCTTCTGCTCGAGGATGGGAGCTGGCTCCTGATCCGGCCGTCGGGGACCGAGCCGGTCGTCCGGCTCTATGTGGAAGCCAACAACGCCACGGATCTCGAGCGGCTCATCGAGGCGAGCCGGGAACTCGTGTACAGTGCGTAGCCCCGATGATGGGGCCCAGGAGATCGTCCCCATGAGTCAGATTCTTCACATGCATGCGCGCCAGATCCTGGATTCCCGGGGCAACCCGACCGTCGAGGTCGACGTCCGCCTGGAAAGCGGAGCCTTTGGCCGGGCCGCAGTCCCCTCGGGGGCGTCCACGGGCGAGCGCGAAGCGGTGGAGCTCAGAGATGGCGATCCACGGCGCTACGCGGGGAAGGGGGTCCAGAAGGCAGTGGAACATGTGAACACCCTTATCGCCCCAGCGCTCATCGGCGCGGAGGCGTTCGACCAGTCCCGCGTGGACGAGACCCTGTGCCGGCTGGATGGGACACCCACCAAGGGAAGGCTCGGGGCCAACGCCCTCCTCGGGGTGTCGCTCGCCGTGGCCAAGGCCGCGGCCGACGAGGCTGGCCTGCCTTTGTACCGCTATCTCGGGGGGGCCGATGCCCGCGACCTTCCGGTCCCCTTCATGAACATCCTCAACGGGGGAAGGCACGCCGACAACACCGTAGACTTTCAGGAATTCATGGTTGTCCCGGTCGCCGGTGGGCGCTTTGCCGAGGCGCTCCGGATCGGCGTGGAGGTGTTCCAGAGCTTGCGGGATGTGTTGAAGGGGCGCGACTACAGCACCGCCGTCGGGGACGAGGGGGGCTTTGCCCCTGATCTCCGCTCGAACGAAGAGGCGGTCGAGCTGATCCTCGAGGCCGTCACCCGGGCCGGTTATCGCCCGGGACGGGACGTCTTCGTCGCGCTCGACCCGGCGGCCAGCGAGTTCTACGAGGGAGAGCAGTATCACCTCCTGGCCGAGACCAAGAAGGAGCTCAGCCGGGAAGAGATGGTGGAGTTCTACACGGGA
>DASRUH010000129.1:0-4180 GCA_035655535.1 Methylomirabilis sp. (SeqCode) | reverse complement strand
AGGGCCGTTGCGGTGGGAGGGACCCCCTGGCCGAACGCAAATCAAATTCCGCCTTCCTCGCGAATCCGGCCCTCCCTCGACCTGATGCCACGGAAACCTCTCGCGGCGACCCGGTGCGGTCCGAAGGCCTTCGGACTCCCGGCAATGTCGCTCGGGGCCTGCAGGTGCTGCATGGGAAAAACATTCTCGAGGAGAGTTGAGCGCGTTCGCGGGGGCGAAGCAGGCTGGACCCGCACCGGGCGAAACCCGGCTTGCGGGAGTTGGGGTCAGCGGTCGTCGATCAACTATTACTGCTTTTGGGCGACCACGATCGCGGAGTAGCCGAGCGTGTAGAAGGGGTAGCGGTCCTTGAGGCGAAAGTCCCACTGCCCGACGGTCTGGAGGAGGCGGGCGTGGTGGGCCTTGAGTGGGAGGTGCTCCTTGGGAGGGTCCTGCATCCTCTCCGGGATCAGAGAGGAGAGGATGTGCGCGCCCGCCCGGTCGGTCACGACGAGTCCGTACCGGTTCAAGAGCGATTGCATCTCACGGAAGGTGAAGGTCTTGTAGGTGAGATCCACCGTGGCATCGCGGGTGAGATACTGATAGGTCCAGCGTCGCAGGTCGCCCGTGCCTCGGGTCCTGATGGCATTCCAGAGTTCGCGGGGGTGAAAGAGTAGAGCCAGGTGCCACTTGTTGTCGTATTCGATCGTCACCGTGCCCCCGGGCCGGCAGACCCGCGCCATCTCGGCGATGGCCTGCTCGTACTCCGGGATGTGGCCGATGACATCGCCGTACGCCGAGACGAAGTCGACGGCGTTCTCCCGCAGCGGGATCCGCGTGGCGTCACCCTGGATAAGGGTGACATTGGTGAGCCCGCGGGTCTTCAACTTCCGGCGGACCTTTTGGATCAGCCCGTCCGCGATGTCGATAGCGAACACGTGTTTGGCCCGGGGAGCGAACTGCACGGTCTGGAATCCCGATCCGCACCCGACGTCCAGGACGACACGGCCCCGCCAGCGGGGCGTCAGCATCTGGACGAAATAATCCAGCACCTTGTACCCATTGACGTAAAAGGGGTTGATCCGGTCATCCAGGATGTCGTATTCCTCCGCCATCCGGTCGTACGCTTCCTGTACCTGTCTCACCTGATCTGCGTCGAATTCAATGGTGCCCATGAATCCCCCCGCGTGTGTGACCCACCCGTCACAGCCGTTCCAGGAAGACGCACTTGAGATACTTGGTCTCCTTCACTCCGAGCAGGATCGGATGGTCGGCCGACTGCGTGCGGACCCCCAGGACGCGACAGCGGACCTTCGCATCGGCCGCCGCATCCTCAAGCATCTCGAGGAAGGTTGCCTCGTTCACGTGATACGAGCACGAGGAGGTGACGAGGATTCCACCGGGCGTCAAGAGCTTCATGGCCCGCAGGTTGATCTCTTTGTATCCGCGGAGCGCCGCCGCAACCGCCTCCTTGGACTTCGTGAAGGCCGGCGGATCGAGGATGATGAGGTCAAAGTGGCGTCCCCCATCGTCCAGCTTCCGGAGTTCGTCGAAGACGTTTCCGACACGAAAGCTGCACCGCTCCGTGAGGGCGTTGAGTCCGGTGTTCCCGTTCGCCGCGGTGACCGCCTCTTCGGAACTGTCAATTCCTTCCACCCGTCGAGCCCCAGCCCTGGCCGCGTGTAGGGCAAACCCGCCCGTGTAACAGAAGCAATCGAGGACCTCGCGGTCGGCGGCGAACGGGCGCACGGCCAGGCGGTTGTTCCGCTGATCCAAAAAGAGACCGGTTTTCTGCCCTGTGGTGATGTCCACGCGAAAGCGGACACCCTCTTCCTCGATGATCATGACCGGGTCAAAGGGGTCATCCAGAAATGCCTTCTGTAGCGGCAGGCCTTCCAGCAGGCGGGAGGGGACGTCATTCCGGAGAAAGATCCCGCGGGGATGAAAGTCTTCCTGAATCACCGGAAGCCACACCCCCCGGAGGCGTTCCATACCGGCGGTGAGGATTTGGAGGACGAGGATGTCCCCGTAGGCGTCAACGATGAGGCCGGGCAAGGCGTCTGCCTCCGCGTAGACGATGCGGATGGCGGTCGAAGGAATGGCGAGTCGTTGCCGGTGGGCTCTGGCGGCCGCAATGCGCTGACGGAAGAAAGCGGCATCGATCGGTTCCGGCGCTCGCGTGAGGAGGCGGATGGTGATCTGAGAGTCCGGATTCGCGTAGCCCCGGCCCAGGAAGCGTCGGCCGGCCCCATAGATGTCGACAAGCTCTCCCTTTTCCAGCGAGCCTTCCGTGTCCTCCACGTCCGCCCGGTAGATCCAGGGGTGGCCCCTGAGGAGGCGGCGCTCACCCCGACGGCGCAGAAGGATGCGCGCCATGCGTGAGCTCAACGGGTGCTCCGCGAAACTGTCACCTATGTACTGTCGGTCGGGAAAAATTGCAAGGAAAAAAAGGAGCGCCGCGCCCCGTCACCATCCTTTGAGTAGCGTGCGCGCGACCCGGGCCTCAGAGGACTTCGGATACTGCATGACCAGGGTCCGGAGGAGGGCTCTGCCCTGCTGGCGCTCCTGCAGCTGCCGGTACGCCTGGGCGCCCCGCAGGAGGGCCAGCGGGACCTCGGGGCTCAGCGGGTAGTCCCGGCGGATGATTTCGAACTGGAGGAGCGCATCGGCGTATTCCCGCTGGCTGTAGAGTGCTTCGCCTAGCCAGTAGAGGGCCCGGGGTCTCTCACCGGTGTCGGGCGGGGTCGCGAGGTAGGTCCGGAAATGGGCGATGGCGGTCGAAAAATCTCCCTGGACGTACTCGCGTTTGGCGGTCTCGTAGAGCGCGTGAGGATCGGGGGGCTCCCCGGCGGCTTTCGTCGGGATGCGCACCGTCTCGGGCGGATGATCGTGGAGGCTCGAGTGGATCCTGGGGCCGGTGGGGTTCATCACTCCAGGGTGCGGCGCTGCCGAGATCGGAGCCCGCGGGAGCTCCTGCTCGACGGGTGGGTGATGTTCGGCGACCACGGGAGGGGGAGGCGGCAGCGCGGCTGCGCTGACCCGATCGAGCGGGGGAGCCGGACGCTCCCTGTCGGGGGCGGGGGAAGCCACGAATCGGGGTTCTGGTCCGGGGGACAGCGCGGCGGTCATCTGACTGATAATCTCGCCGGCGGTCGCTTTATCCCGTTCGGGGAGGGAATCGGCGTTGACCGCCACCCGCACCGCCTTGGCCGTGATGAGGGTCATCGTCACCTCGACGACGTAGACGTCGGAGGCCGAGGCAGTGATGACGTAATCGTCGCCCCGCCTCTCTTCCCCCTGGATCGTGAAGCCCATCTCCCGGAGCGCGCGCCGGCATGCCTGCTCAACCTCGGGCATCGGGGCGACGAATGTTCGTTCGACCGTCTGGTTCCGGACGTAATACGTGCCGGCGATGGTGGTGCCGGCGACGGAGGACATCACCCCTAAGGGCCCGCAGCCGGCGAGCACCGTGGCGAGGAGGCCGAAGGTCACCGCTGGCTTTCCACACCTACTCACGAAAGACTCTCCCCTGGGATGGCAGCAGACACTAGAGGCTCAATACCATATTTGTCAAGTAGTTTTTTGATTATCAGTCATATTTCAGTTTAACGATGTTCGACTAGACCTTCGGAAGCAGGGAAAGAATCTCTGGAAGGATCGAACCGGCAGGACCCTGGAGAGACGCATCAACGGAGGGGGTGAGGGGAGTGGAAAAAGGATTGATCTCTACCACGAAGGCACCGCGCCTCTTGGCAACGAGGGGGAGAGAGGCGGCGGGCTGCACGACGGCCGACGTCCCGACGGTGAGAAAGACATCGGCCGACTCTGCCGCGGCGAAGGCGCCGGCCTGCGCCTCGGACGACAGGGGCTCGCCGAACCAAACGACGTCCGGGCGAAGCAGGCTTCCGCACGGACAGCGGGGCGGGAGTATGCTCAGGGGGACTTCCCGGTTTTCGCGGACCGTGCCGTCCGCCTCACAGCGGAGCCGCCAGATGCATCCGTGGAGCTCGATAATCCGCTCACTTCCCGCCTTCTGGTGGAGGCCGTCGATGTTCTGGGTGATGAGGGTGAACGCCGGCGCGAGGCGTTCCAGTGCGGCCAGGGCATAGTGGGCCGGGTTCGGGGAGGCCTGCGCGATTTTCTGGCGCCGCCAATCGTACCATTCCCAAACGAGCCGTGCGTCGCGCCGGAAGGCTTCGGG
>DASRUH010000128.1:0-14897 GCA_035655535.1 Methylomirabilis sp. (SeqCode) | reverse complement strand
CGGACGATGACGTGCGAGCCGCCGTATCCTTCGATGTGAAGCCAGAGGTCGTGAGGACGGGCCACGTGGAAGCTGAGGTGTTCGTTGCCCGCGGAACTCCGCCCCACCAGGATCTCCCGGCCGTCGCTCGAGACAAAGCGTCGGGGCTCGAGACGGTCTGCCTTCTCCTCGGGCCGCGGCCGGGGGGGCGGCGGCTCGAGCCTGCCGAGATCGTCCGCGGCCTGCGCGCTTTCCAGGGCCTCGGCGGTCTCGATCTGAAGGACCCGCTCTAACGCGGCCTCCCACTGTTTCACTTCCGCCTCGGTCTCTATCAGCCGCCGCTCGATGACGGGATGGCCGCGCTTGACCTTACGAGCCTCTTTGAAGTAGCGCTCGGCGTTCGCGTCGACGGAGTGGGCGGGGTCGAGGGGGATCGTCAGGGTTTTCCCGTGGCCGGCATAATAGTCCGGCAGGGTCACCTCGGCCAGGCCGCGGCCGATGCGCTCGCGGTGAACCCGAAGGAGCTCCCCCTTCCGGCGCAGGTCCTCCCATCCCCGTGCCCTGTCGAGGTCCGCGAGGATCTTTTCCCGCCGACTCTTCAGCCGCCGGATCCGTTGCCGGAGGAGGCGCGCGTAGCGCTCACGCGTGCGTTTCCACTGGAGCATCATGGCCCGACTATCCTATCCGTCGGCGGGCGCCAAGTAAAGGGAGAGGGTGCCGGTCCTAGGGGCGTTTGCGTTTGACAGGCGGCGAAAACTGCAGTAAATTGAAGCCTACATCGGGAAATCTCCTTGCGGGGGGTCCGTGGCGTTCGTGACAATCCTCGGTGCGACATCGCTGGCCTTCGCTGGATGGTCGGTGTTGGTTCGGTCCCAATGCTGAAGAGCATGACCGGGTATGGCAGGGCGGAGGGCGCCACGCCCACTCATCTCTATACCGTCGAAGTCCAGGCCTTTAACCACCGGTTTACCGACATCCGGGCGAAACTTCCTCGGGCGCTAACCTTTCTGGAACACGCGTTCCATCGGCAGCTTCGGGAACGCGTGCACCGCGGCCGCTTCGACGTCCAGGTGACGGAGAGGCTTCACGGGGAGATTCCCCGGACGGTGCGCATCGATCGCGGCGCCATTGCGCAGTACGTCGAGGCGCTGCGGGCGCTGCAGCGCGAACTCGATCTCGGAGGCGAGGTGACCGTCGATGCGCTGATCGGGCTCCGGGACCTCGTGGGCATGGAGGCCGCCGAACTCGACCCGACAGAGGCGGAAGGACTCCTGCACCGGTTGCTCCACCAAGCCCTGGATGAGGTCGAATCGATGCGGACCAAAGAGGGGGAGCACCTGGCCCGGAGCCTCGAGCGCGCACTGGACCAGGTCGAGACCGCGCTCGCAACCGTGGAGGCGCGCGCGCCTGACATGGTGGAGGCCTACCGCGCGCGACTGCACGAACGGATCAGCGCCCTGCTCGGCGCACCGCTCGTGAGCCCGGAGCGGCTCGCGCAGGAGGTGGCGCTCTTCGCCGACCGGTCGGATATTACCGAGGAGTGCACGCGGCTCAGGAGCCATCTGCAGCAGCTGCGGACCATCCTCCGGGGGGAGGGTCCCCACGGCCGGCGGTTGGAGTTTCTCCTGCAGGAGATGGCGCGGGAGGCCAATACGATCGGGGCGAAGGCCACCGACGCCACCATCTCCCCCGTCGTGGTCGAGATCAAGGCGGAACTCGAGCGCTTGCGGGAGCAGATCCAGAACATCGAATGACGGCCTCGGGGACACCGGCGGGTCGCCTTGGGTGCAGAGGGAGGTGAGGCGCGTGGCCACCGAGCTCCTGAATGTCGGGTTTGGGAATATGGTGGTCGCGAATCGGATCGTGGCCATCGTCAATCCGAGTTCCGCGCCCAGCAAGCGGCTCAAGGACGATGCCAAAGAGATAAGAAAACTCGTGGATGCCACGAACGGACGCCGGACCCGCGCCATCGTGGTCACGGACAGTGACCACGTGATCCTGTCGGCTATTCAGACCGAGACGTTGGCCCAGCGACTGACGGGGAATCAAGGGGCGAAGGAGTAAGAGGTGGGAGGACCCCCTCGCCTCCTCATCGTGGTGTCGGCGCCTTCGGGGGCAGGAAAGACCAGCCTGTGTCGGGAGGCCGTGCGCCGGATTCCGGGCCTCGCGCATTCCGTCTCGTATACCACCCGGGCGCCGCGGGCGCACGAGGTCGCCGGCCGCGACTACCACTTCGTGGATGAGGCGACCTTTCGGCGCATGGTGCGGGCGGGGGATTTTGCCGAATGGGCCACCGTCCATGGCCACCTGTACGGCACCTCGCGGCCCCTGCTCGATGCCCATTTCGCGGCGGGGCAGGATGTGATCCTGGACATCGACACCCAGGGCGCGGCCCAGCTCCGGCGGGTGTATACGGATGGGATATTCGTCTTTGTGCTGCCCCCCTCCTGGGAGCAGCTGGAAGAACGCCTCCGGGCCCGCAAGAGCGACGCCCCCGAGGAGATCGAGCGACGGCTGCGGAAGGCCCGGGACGAGATGAAGGTGTTCACCGAATACCACTACGTCGTCATCAACGACGTGTTCGAGCGCGCGGTTGAAGATCTGTATGCCATCATTGTGGCGGAGCGGTGCCGAAGCGTTCGCCTGGATTCCCGCGTCCGCGAGGAATTGGGCATCTGACGAGGAGGGGTGTGATCGATGAACTACGTGTCGCTTGAGGACCTGATCGACAAGGTCGACAGCAAGTTCCGCCTGGTGATCATCGCCGCCAAGCGGAGCCGGCAGCTCAATGAGGGGGCGACGCCCCTGGTCCAGGCCAAGGCGTATAAGCCGACGTATACCGCCTTAGAAGAACTGAAGACGGGGAGGGTGGAGTACTCGACCAAGTCCTTGGAGGAGGTGACCAAGGCGGGGGTCCCCAGCGAGGCCGTAAAGCCGACCTGGTTCAGGGAGATCGCCCCGGAGGAGGTGACGGCGGAGGAGGAAACGGAAGAGGAGGGGGCCGAGGTCGAGGCGGTGGCGCCTGTCGAAGCGGAAGAAGAGGCGGAGGGGGTCGTCCCACCGGAGGCCGAAGGGGAAATCGTGGACCTCGCGGAATTGGAGAAGGGGGAAGTGGAGGAGGAGGCGGGATAGGCGGTCTCCAGTCTCGAGGATGGGTGGTGACCGATGAGGGCGAGCGGCGTCATCTTGGCCGGAGGAAAGTCGACCCGGATGGGCTGCAACAAGGCGGTCCTTGAGATCGGGGGGAGACCGCTCATCGATCGGTTGGTCCACGGCCTGCAAGGGATCTTTCCGGAGGTCGTCATCGTCGCGAACACTCCGGGGCTGTACGATCACCTAGGTGTCCCGGTCGTTCCGGACCTCATCCCGGACAAAGGCTCGCTCGGCGGCATCTATACCGCCACCGCAACCGCGCGCCATCCCTGGGCCTTCGTGATGGCGTGCGACATGCCCTTCTTTAACCCGGTCCTGATCCGGTACCTCACGACCCTCATCGAGGGTTGGGACGCGGTGGTGCCGTACACCGACGATTGGGAGCCGCTCTACGCCCTGTACGCCAAGACCTGTCTCCCCCAGATGGAACGGCTTATCCACTCGGGCGACCTCAAGATCGCCCGCTTCTTTCCCCACGTCCGAGTCCGACAGGTGGGTCGCGAAGAACTCAAACCGTACGATCCCCACGAGCGCAGCCTCTTCAACATGAACACCCCCGAGGAGTTGGCCCGGGCCGAGGAGTGGTGGCGGCAGCTTACGGCGACGGGGTAGCATGCGCATCCTCGCGGCCAGATACCTCCTCCCGGTCAGTCACCCGCCGATCCGCGACGGCGCGCTCCTGATCGACGGGGGCCGCATCCGGGCCGTAGGGCCGCGCCGCTCCGTGAAGAAGGCCCATCCCGATGTCCCGTGGCACGATCTGGGCGAGGCGATCCTCCTGCCGGGTCTCGTCAATGTGCACACCCATCTCGAGCTAGGCGCCCTTCGGGGGCTCGTTCCGCCCGGCCGGTCCTTCGTCGATTGGGTGTTGGCTCTGTTGGAGCGGAAGCGGCACCTGTCACCGGAGGCGTATGCCGCCGCCGTGGAGGCCGGCACCACGGAGCTGGCGCGGTCGGGCACCACGTGCGTGGGGGACGTGACGACGACGGGGGCGAGCCTTGCCGGACTGAAGGCGTGCGGCCTTCGGGGGGTGGTGTACCGCGAAGTCATCGGCCCGGACGACGCCCGTGCCGCGGAGATGGCCGAGGCATGTGCGGCGCATCTGCACGCGATGCGCGCGGAGGCCCGCGGGAGTCCGCTCGACGTCGGCATCTCTCCGCATGCCCCGTACAGCGTTTCGCCTCAGCTCTTCCGCCGGTGCCGTGAGGTCCAGCAGCGGCTGGGACTCAAGGCTGCCCTGCACGCCGCCGAGAGCGCCGCCGAAATCGAATACCTGCGCTCAGGTACGGGCGAGATCCGTAGCCGCCTCCTGCCGGAGACCGGCTGGGGGGATGTGCCCCCGCCGATTCTCGACGTGACGCCGGTCGGGTATCTCCACCGCCTGGGTGTACTGGACGCCCGATGCCTCATCATCCATGCCGTCCACCTCACGGAGACCGATCTCGAACTCCTGGCCCGAACCGGGGTCGCCGTCGCGCACTGCCCCCGGTCCAACGCCACCCTCGACGTGGGCCGGGCCCCGCTGAAGGCGCTCCGGGACCTACGGATCCCCGTGGGTCTCGGGACCGATTCGCTGGCGAGCGTGCCGAGTCTCAGCCTGTGGGATGAGGTCCGCAGTGCCCACGGGGCGCATGCGGGCCTGCTCTCCCCGGCCGAGTGGATCGGGATCGCGACCGCCGGGGGGGCCCGGGCCCTGGGTCTCGACGGCGTGATCGGGACCCTGGAGCCCGGTAAGCAGGCCGATTGCACCGCAGTCTCCCTGGACGAGCCGAATGCGGACCCGTACGAATACCTCCTCCACGAAGCGGGCGCCGAAAGGGTGCTGCTCACCCTCGTGGATGGCGCGGCGCTCTATGACCGGCGGCGGTCGTGAAGCGGCCCCGGATCGGGAAGGTGCGGTACATCAACTGCGAGCCGGTCTACTCCGGGATCGAGGAGGGAGCCGTCGCAGCGGTCTGTGATCTCGTCGCCGGGACGCCGGCCGAGCTGAACCGCATGCTCGCGAGGGGTGACCTGGACATCTCCGTGGTCTCCTCCGTCGCCTACGCCCAAGCCCCCGGCCATTTCCGGCTCCTGCCGGATCTGGCGATCGCCTGCGACGGCGCCGTGGGGAGCGTGCTCTGCGTCAGTCGCGTGGCGCCTGAGCGTCTGGGCGGCGAGCAAGTCCTCATCACGTCCGAATCGCTCACGTCGGTCTATCTCCTCCGCCTCCTCCTCGAACGCGGCTACGGGGTCCGTCCCGTTTACCGTCACGGAGAGGTGCCCGAAGCCCTGCCGCCGGACGTGGCGGCGGGCCTCCTCATCGGGGATCCGGCCCTCAGGGCGGGACACGCCCGGCGGTACCCGCACCAGCTCGACCTCGGGCACGCGTGGCAGGAACTCACCGGACTTCCCTTCGTCTTTGCCCTGTGGGCGGTGCGGGAAGACTTCTACCGGGACTTTCCCGAAAAGACGCGGGAGCTGCACCGCGCGCTCCTCGCCTCGAAGGCCTACAGCCTGGGCCGTGTCGAGGCGCTCTCCGCCGCCGTCCATGGGCGGGTCGGCATCCCCGAGGCCGCCTGCCTGCACTATTTTCGGAAGCAGCTCTCCTTCGACCTCACCCCAAGACACCTCGAAGGCCTCGAGCGGTTTCTCGCGAGCCCGGAACTGGATGGACTCGTCGCCCGTCCGGTCCCCTGGCGATTCGTGGAGAGGGAATGAAGGGGATCGGGATCGCGTCCCGCGCGGAGACCCTCCCCCCGTTCCTGGCCATGGAGGTTCTGGAGCGCGCCCAGGCGCTCGAGCGGCAGGGGGCGCACGTCATCCACCTTGAGCTGGGCGAGCCGGACTTTCCCACCCCCACCTGCATCCAGTCGGCCGCGCTCGAGGCGCTCCGGGCGGGGCGGACCAAATACACGCACAGCCTCGGCATCCGCGAGCTCAGGGAGGCGATCGCCGCGCACTACGCCCGTCGATATCAGGTGCGGGTGTCGCCGGATCAGATCCTGGTCACGGCCGGCACCTCTCCCGCCTTGTGGCTCGTCTTCTCGGCGATCCTGGAGGGCGGCGACGAGGTGATTCTGACCGATCCCCATTACGCCTGCTATCCGAACGTCATTCGGTTTGCCGGCGGCCGCCCGGTCACCGTCCCGGTCCGCGAGCGGGAGGGGTTTCGGCTCGATCCGGAGGCGGTGCGCGCGATGATCGGCGCCCGGACGAAGGCCCTGCTGATCAACTCGCCCGCCAATCCGACGGGGGCCGTTCTGCCGGCGCCCGCGCTCAGGGCCTTGGCCGACCTGGGATGCCTGATCATTTCCGACGAGATCTACCATGGTTTGACCTACGAGGGGGAGGAGCACTCGATCCTCGAGTACACCGATCGGGCCGTGGTCCTGAACGGCTTCTCCAAGGCCTACGCCATGACCGGGTGGCGGCTGGGGTACGCTATCGTCCCCGGGTGGCTGATCCGGCCGCTGCAGAAGATGCATCAAAATTTCTTCATCTCGGCCAGCGACTTTGTCCAGCGCGCGGCGATCGCCGCCCTCACCGACGCGGGGGCCGAGGTGGAGAAGATGCGCGCGATCTACAACGAGCGCCGCCGATTCATCGTCCAGGCCCTCCGCCGGATCGGATTCATCATTTCGCAGGAACCCCAGGGTGCCTTCTACGTCCTGGCCGATGCGACGGGCTTCGCCGCCGACTCGACCCGCTTCGCCTTCGATATCCTCGACAGGGCGCACGTGGCCGTCACGCCGGGGATCGACTTCGGGCGCGGAGCCGAAGGGCATATCCGATTCTCGTACGCCAACTCCCTCGAGAATATTCGGGAAGCCGTCCGGCGGATCGAGACATACCTGGGGACGAGGGATCAAGGGATCAAGGGATGAAGGGTTAAAGGGTTGAAGGGTTGAAAGGATGAAGGGAGCCAGGGATGTCGAACTCCTCATCTTCGATCTGGACGGCACCCTCGCCGATACACGGGCCGACCTCACCGCGGCGGTCAACTCCGCCCTCGAGCGGCTCGGGCTGCGCCCGCTCTCCGTGGAGCAGGTCTGCCGTTTCGTCGGCGATGGCGTCCAGGTCCTCCTCTGCCGGGCGCTCGGTCCTGCGCATCGAGAACTCCTCGACGCGGGAGTGCAGTTGTTCCGGGAGTATTATGCGGAGCACCTGCTGGATGCGACGCGCCTCTATCCGGGGGTCCAGGACACCCTCGAGCATTTCCGGCGGAAGCGGAAGGCAATCATCACGAACAAGCCGCTCCAGTTTACCGAGCGGATCCTCAGGGGTCTACAGATCGACCGGCACTTCGAGGTGGTCCTGGGCGGCGACAGCACGGTCGAGCGAAAGCCGCATCCGGAACCCGCACAGAAGGTCCTGACGATCACGGGTGTCGCGGCCCGACGGGGGGTGGTCGTGGGCGATAGCCCCGCGGACATCGAGATGGCAAGGCGGGCCGGGCTGTACAGTGTCGCCGTGACGTACGGCTTGCGATCGGCGGACGAGCTCAAGGCAACGGCGCCGGATCTGCTCCTCGATAGTCTGCCCGAACTCCGGCATTATCTGCGCTGACGACGACCAATCGGTCAGTTCACAGGTCTCTGTTCACGGTTCACGGTAAAAGCGGAATTGCCGGTCTGCCAACTGTGAACCGCAAACCGGGTGTGGACCTATGACCACGAATTATTTGCTATTAACGATCGAGCCCAGATCTTGGACTCTTTCCCGTGAACTGTGAACTGTGAACCGTGAACGCGTTGAGATCGTGGAGCGGCTACAGGCGCAGGCAGAGGACCTGCTCCGCGAGACGCCGACCCTGTTTGCGTACGGCATTGCGCACCAGGTTCCAGTTGTGAGTCCCGATGTCGGTGTACTTTAGTGCCATCCTGATCGGGTTGCTGCACGGTGTGGAGCCGGGCCACGGCTGGCCCGTGGCCGTTGCGTATTCCTTGAAACGGGAGCGCCGCACCTGGTTTGGTCTCGTGACGTCGGGCATCCTCGCTTTCTTCCATCTCCTCTCGTCCCTTGCGGTGGTCGTGATCTTCCTGCTCGTCAACCAGGCCCTCGATCTGTCGTCATTACCCCTTATTCGATACGGCGTGGTGCTCTTGCTTCTCTACATGGCCTACCGGGCATATAAAGAACCTCACCACCATGGACATGGTCATCCCCATCCTCACCACGATCATCCACACGATCACCCACATATCCACGCGCCCGGCCACAGTGCCAGGAGACTGGAATCTCTCTGGGACATGGCGGTCTTTGCCTTTCTCCTGGGATTCGTCCACGAGGAAGAGTTCGCCCTCCTCGCCCTCTGCCTAGGAGGCGTGCAGTGCCTTTCGCTGATGGTGGCCTACGCCCTCGCGGTGAGTTTCGCACTCGTCGGCGTTACGCTCCTGGCCATTCACGGCTATCAACTGATCGAGGCTCAGTTGAAGGAGTACCAGGATTACATCCCCAAGGCCCTGGCTGGCCTGTTCGTCCTCATGGCGGTCCTGTATCTCTTCCGCCTCCTTTAAGCAACGGAGACCGCTAGGGCGAGCATCAAGGAGGATGGGGATTTATCCGCGGAACAGGAGTAAACCGGCGAGGCCGGCGGCAGCGATAATGAGCGGTTCGGGTATCTTGAAGCGCCAGACGACGGCGAGAGTGGCAAGGGCGATGAGGAGCGTTGGGATATCAAATATGGCCCGACGTCCGAGGACGACGCAGGCGCCGGCGATGGCGCCGGTCGCTGCCGCCGTCACGCCATCCACGAACGCCTTCACCTGCGGGTTGGCGCCATGGCGCTTGAACCAAGGGGAGGGGATAATTACGAAAAGATAGACCGGCATGAAGACGCCGATAGCGGCGAGCGTCGCCCCAGTGAGGCCCCCCACGAGATAGCCGATGAAGCCGACAGTGATCACCACTGGGCCGGGCGTGATCATGGCGACGGCGACGGCATCCAGGAATTGGCGATCGTCGAGCCAGCCGTAGTGCTGCACCACTCCGCCGTAGAGGAAGGGGACGATGGCCAGGCCGCTGCCGAAGACGAAGGCCCCCGCTTTGGTGAAGAACCAGAGGATCTGCCACAGTGTGTCCAGGGCGGCCGGTCCCCGAAGGCCCTCCGTCATGGAGAGCCACGGCGCGATGCTCAGGTGGACTCCCCAATAGCGCACCCGCTTCAACAGACTTTCAGGTGGCGCCTTGACGGCGAGCGCCACAACCCCGCCGAGGAGAAAGAGCCAGACGATCTCTTCTTCGGCCCACGCTGTGGTGAGCGCCAGGACACCGAAGATGATCCACAGTAAGATGTCTCCCTTTATCGTGATGCGGGTCAGCTTGTAGGCGGCGCGGACGATGATCCCGATGACCGCGGCGCCAATGCCGTAGAAGAGGGCGCGCATCCACCAGAGCCCGCCGTACTGGAGATAGAGAATACCCAGGGCGACCACCATGAGGAAGGACGGCAGAATGAAGGCGACGCCGACGAGGGTCCCGCCGAGGATGCCGCCCCGCACGTACCCGAGGTAGATTGCCAGTTGGGCAGCCAGGGGACCGGGGGCGAGCTGGGCCAAGGCGAGGCCGACCTGATAGTCCTCTTCGCTCGTCCATCTGCGCCGCTCCACGAGATCGCGCTGCATGTACCCGGCGAGGGCGATGGGTCCCCCGAAGCCAAGCGCCCCGAGGTACAGGAAGTACAAGAGGAACCGCCAGAAGGGCACCTCAATGATCGCCGGAGGATCGCCTGCTGATTGAGGCTTTGGCTCCATTCTATTTCCCTCGTCCCGTTGCATGGCGGCACCAGGCGTACAGCGCATCGTACACGGGGAACTCGAGCCGGAGCTTCTCGTGGTCATCGGAACACGACAGGAAGAAGCCCTCGGCGATGGCGAAGAGGCCCGGGGCTTCCGGGACGATGTTCCGGTCCGGCGCGATGTCGGCGCCGTGGACGATCCTGGCGAGGGCGAGGAGCGCCGGGTCTGTCAGTCCGAACTCCTCGATGAGGACCTCGAAGCTGCATTTATTGTCCCGGTGGGTGTAGTCGGCCCCCGGGGCGTCGAAGGATCTCGCCCCCTCCCGCCGGGCGACATCCAAGACCTGGTCCTTGGGAACGAAAAGGAACTCGGCATCCGGATCGATGAATTTCTTGATGAGCCAGGGGCATGCGACCCGATCGGTCTTCGCCCCTTGTCGCGTCACCCACTTCATCGCGTGAGCTCCTCCGGCTCCCGGGCTGTCGTTCCATTCCGAATGAGGGGCTCCCCTTCTGTGGGTCTTCCCGGGGATCTCGGCTCATAAGACCCCGGTTGTTGGCCGGTGTCAAGCCCTTGCTCCGGTATCGTAAATGGGGCTCTGCCCGATTCCGCCCAGAAAATCTCTTGGCACCGTGCGGCATTTTTGTTAGTTTTCTGACTCTGCCCAGTAGACGGTATGTCCTGCCGGCGATGGTATGAGGGTGGGCGGGGCGCGAATCCCGATGGGGGATCGGCGCGTCAAACCGTAGGGGAGCAAGAGCTGTGACCCCACAGCAGAGGGAATCGAAGGTCACCATCGACCTCCACTCGGGGGAACATGGCCCTTTTCCCCGCCTTGCCGAGGATGTCCGGAAAGGCCTGACCAAGACGCCCAAGGAGCTGCCCCCGAAGTACTTCTACGACGCCCGAGGCGCGGAGCTATTCGAGCAGATCTGTGATCTTCCCGAGTACTACCTGACCCGGACCGAAGGCGTGCTGCTGGAGCAGATCGCCGATGAGCTCGTCGAATCGTGCCGGCCGACGACGCTGGTCGAATTCGGCTCGGGCAGTGCCCGCAAGACCCGGATCCTCCTTGGCGCCATGGCGCGCCGCGGGCTCCTGAACCTCTACGTGCCGATCGACGTGAACGAAGATCTCCTTCGGCAAGCCGCCCGGGCCCTCTGCGAGGATTACCCGGGCTTGCGCGTGCATGGCGTCGTGGGGGACTTCGAGCGGCCGGTGGAGATCATCCCGGATGGCGGACCTCGTCTGGTCGCCTTCCTGGGCAGCACCATCGGGAACTTCACCCCGGATGAGGCGATCGAATTTCTGCAGAATGTGGCGCCTCTCCTCGGGCCGGAAGATCGATTTCTCCTCGGCACGGATCTCGTGAAGGACATCGCAGTCGTGGAGCGAGCGTACAACGACGCCGCGGGGGTGACCGCCGCCTTCAATCGGAATATCCTCGCCGTCGTCAATCGACACCTCGGGGCCGATTTTGACCCGGAGCGGTTTGAGCATCTCGCCTTTTACAATCGCGACGCGTCCCGGATCGAAATGCACCTGGTGGCCCGCGAGGCGCATCGGGTCTTTATCGAGGGCATCGACCTCACCGTGACCCTCGCGCGGGGCGAGTCGATCCGCACCGAGATCAGCTGCAAGTATACCCGGCCCATGGTGGAATCGATGCTGGCTGCGGGCGGCCTTCGCCTGCTCCGGTGGGATATGGATCGGGACCACCTTTTTGGCCTTTCGCTCTCCCGCGTCGTACAATAGAGTCACCCCCGTGCCGTGGATCTCACACGTTCCGTGCGACGTCTCGTGAGGCCGCCCGATGGAAGGGTTGACGAGGCGGCCCGCGCTGATGTCGTGGGGCGCCTCCTGTGGTTCCTTTTCGAGAGGTGACGAGCATGATACCGGAACACGCGAAGGTGTCCGCCGCCGACGTCGCCCACATGCTGATGGATGCCCGTGCGCGGACGCTGACGCTGATTGCCAACCTGACCGACGAGCAGTTGATGGGCCCGCGGCTGAAGATTGTGAATCCGCTGCTGTGGGAGATCGGCCATGTGGCGTGGTTTCAGGAGAAGTGGGTCCTGCGCCACCGCGGGAAGGAGAAGCCGATCCGCGCCGACGGCGATGCCCTCTACGATTCCGGGCAGGTCCCCCACGACACCCGATGGGACCTTCCCTTTCCATCGCGGGAAGAGACCCTGGCCTATATGCAGCGGGTGATGAACCGGATCATCGAGCGCCTGGGCGCCATCGAGCTCGACCGCGAGGAGCTCTACTTCCATCTGCTGGCGCTCTTCCACGAGGACATGCACGATGAGGCATTCACCTACACGCGACAGACTCTGGGGTACCCGCCCCCCAGCCTCCCCGGAATCCTCGAGGGGTCGCAGGCCGGCCCCACCGGCGGCGGACCGCTGGCGGGCGACGTGGAGATTCCCGGCGGGACCTGTGTGCTCGGGGCGACGCCGGATCTGCCGTTCGTCTTCGACAACGAGAAGTGGGCCCATCCGATCACGCTCCGGCCCTTTCTCATCGCACGCGCGCCTGTGACCAACGACGAGTTCGTCGCCTTCGTGGCGGACAAGGGGTACCTCAGGCGGGAATTCTGGAGTGAGGAGGGATGGCGGTGGCGTGAAGGCGCCGGAGCGGAGCATCCGGTCTACTGGCAGCCCGAGGCAAGCGGGCGATGGTCCCGGAGACGGTATAACGAGTTGGTCCCACTCGAACCACATCATCCCGTCATTCACGTCAACTGGTATGAGGCCGACGCGTACTGTCGCTGGGCGGGCCGCCGGTTGCCGACGGAAGCGGAGTGGGAGGCGGTGGCCAGCAGTGGGCCGGCGCCCGGCGGCCACGAAATAGGGGACCGGAAGCAGACCTATCCGTGGGGCGACGAGCCCCCGACGCCTCGGGTGGCCAACCTGGATGCGCGCGTGGGGGGCTGCGTGGACGTGGGCGCCCTGGCCGCAGGCGACAGTCCCTTCGGGTGTCGTCAGATGATCGGTAATGTGTGGGAGTGGACGAGCACGGCCCTGGGACCCTACCCGGGCTTCGTGCCGGATCCCTACAAAGAATATTCGGAGCCCTGGTTCGGCACGCACAAGGTGCTGCGCGGGGGATGCTGGGCGACGCGCTCGCGGCTCATCCGCAACACCTGGAGGAACTTCTACACCCGGGACCGGCGCGACGTCCTGGCGGGCTTCCGCACCTGCGCACGGTAGCGGGTATCCGCGGACGGGGACTTCGACCCTCACAAAACCTGCCGAACAGCCCCGTGGTGACTCGTCGGTCAGGATTGGATCGGCACGCGCGGAAGAGTACAATAGGGCCATGCGGTGGCTGGTGGACGGGTACAATGTGATTCGGTGCGCGCCGGCGCTCGCCGCCCGAGAGCAGGAGAGCCTTGAGGCGGGCCGTGAGGCTCTCTGCCGCCTGCTGTCGGGCGCCGCGCGTGCCTCCGGAGACCAATTCACCGTCGTCTTTGACGGGACGCGGGCCGGCGGAGCGGCCTTTGGCGCGCCCGGGGTTCGCGTGCTCTTCTCCCCCGCGTCGGAGCGGGCCGATCACGTCCTCGCCCGCCTGGCCGGCGCGGGGGTGGCGGTGGTGACCAATGATCGCGAGGTGCGCCGGGCGGTGGCCCGGGCGGGCGCGGTCGCGGTCACCGCCGATGAGTTTCTCGCTCGCGTGCTGACGCCGTCCGGATCTGGGAAGGATGCCGATGAGGACGATGACGTCCCCCACGGGCCCAAGAAAGGCAATCCGCGCCGCCTGCCGAAGAAGGCCCGTGCGGCCGCCCGCGCCTTGAACCGTCTCGCCCGCCCCACGAAACGGACTCAATAGGCCCATCCATCACAGAGAGGACTGAGGCCGCCTCTTCCTCCTCGGCGTCCACCTCTCCCTCAAGTCCTTCTTCCGTCATAGATGTTTGGGGCTGCGCCCCCACCCTCGCGAGGGAAAGGTTAGCGGTCCTTGAACACGATCCTTTCGATTTCCCTTGCGGTAAAGGGCTTGCGCGGGTTCAGCGCTAGGGGAGGGGCGGGACGACGTCGTCGATGACGAAGCCGTGGGCTTCGATCATCCGGTGGGTGTCGGCGGCGGCCTGGCCTGGCGTGGTGAGGTAGCCGTTCACGAAGAGGGAGTTGGCCGGGTACAGCGCGAGTGGCTGCCGGTCGCCGAGATTGAATTCCCGGCCGCCCGCCACCCGGATCTCTTTGGTCGGGTTGACGAACCGGAAGAGGCAGAGGGCCTTGAGGCACCGCTCGGGCGTAAGATCACGGCGCCCTTCGAGCGGGGTTCCCGGGATGGGATGGAGGAAGTTCACCGGGATCGACGCCACATCGAGCGCCCGGAGGCTCAGCGCCAGGTCCATCACGTCCTCGTCCCTCTCGCCCATCCCGATGATGCCGCCGCAGCACGTGCTGAGACCTGCCCGGCGGACATTCTCGACGGTGCGCACGCGGTCGTCGTAGGTGTGGGAGGTGCAGATGGACGGGTAAAAGCGGCGGCTGGTGTTCAGGTTGTGATTCACGCGCTCGACCCCCGCGTCCCTGAGGCGCCTCGCCTGCTCCTCCGTCATGAGGCCGAGGCAGACGCAGATGTTGATCTCGACCCGCTCCCGGATCTCCCGGACGATCGCGGCGAGCGCATCCACGTCCCGGTTACTGGGAGCCCGGCCGCTCGTCACGATACAGTACCGCACCGCCCGGGCCGCCTTGGCCCGATAGGCGCCCTCCACGAGTTGCGCTCGGGAAAGCAGGGGATACTTTGAGATGGGCGCCTTCGAAATGGCCGACTGTGAACAGTAGTGACAGTCCTCAGGGCACAGGCCGCTTCGCGCATTCACGAGCATGTGCAGGTGGACCTTGCGCCCGCAGAAATGCTCGCGCACGTAAAGGGCCGCCTGGAGGAGGCGTTGAAGGTCGTCTGCAGGGGCGGTGAGCACCCCGAGCATCTCCTCCCGGCTCAGGATCACTCCCTGGATCGATTTTTCTGCAAGTCCTTGGTAATCCACGGCACCCATCCATAACAGATTCCCGCATGAAAGCCAAGGAA
>DASRUH010000127.1:0-5666 GCA_035655535.1 Methylomirabilis sp. (SeqCode) | reverse complement strand
GCCGCCAACGCCACGTCCTCTTCCGCGATCTCCCCGAAGAGGTCCCGGATTACGACCTCCACGATGTCTGAGGCGACGCCCGAAGCGCGCAGTTCGGCGCGCAGCCGCCTCGCCCCGACGCGGCGCACCAGGACGGCCGTCCTAGCGCGCTCGGCGGCAAACGCCCGATCGTCCAGCAGTCGGCGGGAGCACAGGTCCTCCAGGACGCCCGCGACCACGGCCGGGGCGAACCCGCGGCGGCGGAGATGCCGGGCAAGCTCCTGCTGGCTCCGGGCTCGGATGGTGAGCAGTCGGAAGGCAACGTGCAGAGCGGCCTCGCGGCCCGAGGACGACCGGCGGCGCATGGAGACTATCCGGCGAGACGCTCCAGGCCGGCGACCTTGGCGCCCTCCTCCGTCGCAACCTTTCCGCCCTGGTCGAAGGTGGGCTCGATCCCCCGCACCCTGAGGGCGAAATCGTCGGGGTTGGAGGCCCAAAGGAGCGCTTCCTCGTAGGTGATGAGGCCGCGCTTGTAGAGGATCATCAGGGACTGATCGAAGGTCTGCATCCCGTACTGGCTGTGGCCGGCGGCGATGAAGTCGGGGATCTTCCGCGACTTGTCCGGGTCGACGATGCACTCCCGCATGGTCTGCGTGACCACCATGACCTCGACGGCCGGGACCCGGCCCCGCCCGTCGGCGCGCGGGATCAGCCGCATCGAGACGATCCCCTTGAGCAGCGCCGCGAGCTGGAGGCGCACCTGCCGCTGCTGGTACGGGGGATAGACCGAGATGATCCGGTTGATCGTCTCCGCGGCGTCGACCGTGTGGAGGGTGCTCAGGACCAGGTGTCCCGTCTCCGACGCCAGGATGGCCGTGGAGATGGTCTCGTAGTCCCGCATCTCTCCCACCAGGATCACGTCGGGGTCCTGACGGAGCGCACTGCGGAGCGCATCCGCGAAGGAGTCGGTATCCACGCCGACCTCGCGCTGGTTGACGAGGCATTTCTTGTCCCGGATGAGGTACTCGATGGGGTCTTCGATGGTGATGATGTGCGCCGTGCGCTGCGTGTTCATGTGCTCGACCATGCTCGCCAGGCTGGTCGTCTTCCCCGTCCCGGTCGCGCCGGTGACGAGGATGAGGCCACGCGTTTCCATGGCCAGCTTCTCCACGACGGGCGGCAGGTTCAACTCCTCGATGGTCAGGATCTTGATGGGGATGACCCGCATGACCATGCCGATGGTCGAGCGCTGCTGGAAGACGTTGACGCGGAAGCGTCCCAGGCCGGGGACGCTGTGCGCCATGTCGATCTCGTGCTTGATCTTGAAGTGCTCCCGCTGCATTTCGTTCATCAGGGGAAAGATCATCCGGATCGCATCTTCCTGGGTGATGCGCGGCTTTTCGGTAAGCGGAATCAGGCGGTGGTCGATCCGAATGACCGGCGGGCTTCCGACCTTGATGTGCAGGTCCGATGCCTTTCGCTCAACGGCAATCTTGGCCAGCTCTCCGAGATCCATGGCGCCTCCGGCAGATGTCAGGTGTCCATCGCTGGGGTAGGGCTAATGCATTTTTTGTGCCGGGTCGTCGACCCGTGCGGGGGCTCCCCGCCCTCAGTCCTCGTCCTTCTGGTCGGTCTTCTGGCCGCCGTTCATCCCCAGGATTTCGCGGAGCTTCCGGTCGATCTCGGCGACGAGCGCCGGATTCTCCCCCAGGTACCGCTTGGCGTTTTCCCGTCCCTGACCGATCCGCTCTCCCCCGTAGGAATACCAGGCCCCGCTCTTCTCGATCACCTTGTGCGTGACGCCGAGGTCCAGGAGGCTCGAGGTCCGGGAGATGCCCTCCCCGAAGATGATGTCGAACTCGCATTCACGGAAGGGGGGGGCGATCTTGTTCTTCACCACCTTCACCCGCGCCCGGGCGCCGATGACCGTCTCCCCCTCCTTGATGGAGGCTATTTTCCGGATATCGAGCCGGACGGACGCGTAAAACTTCAAGGCGCGGCCCCCCGTGGTGGTCTCGGGGTTCCCGAACATGACGCCGATCTTTTCGCGGATCTGATTGATGAAGACGACGCAGGTCTTGGACTTTGAGATGGCCGCCGTGAGTTTCCGGAGGGCCTGGGACATGAGGCGGGCCTGGAGGCCCATGGTGGGCTCCCCCATTTCCCCCTCGATCTCGGCCCGTGGGACCAGGGCGGCCACCGAGTCGATGACCACGACATCCACGGCGCCGCTGCGGACCAGGACCTCGGTAATGTCGAGGGCCTGCTCGCCCGTATCCGGCTGCGAGATCAGCAGGTCTTCGATGTTGGCGCCGAGCGCCTCGGCATACCGGGGATCGAGCGCGTGCTCCGCGTCCACGAAGGCGGCAGCGCCGCCGAGGCGTTGCGCCTCGGCGATGATGTGCAGCGCCAGGGTGGTCTTGCCGGAGGATTCCGGGCCGAAGATTTCGATCACCCGTCCCCGGGGCACTCCCCCGATGCCGAGGGCGTGATCGAGCTCCAGTGATCCCGTCGGGATCGCGGCAACCGGCTCCAGGGCGCCCGCCGCCCCCAGGCGCATGATGGACCCTTTGCCGTAGAGCTTCTCGATCTGGGCAATGGCGAGGTCCCGCGCCCGTTCCCGCTCCCGCTTCTCACTCATCCCCCATCCTCCGTCGTGCCACCCGCCGCACCTGCCGATGCGCCACCGCCTGGCCGCACCCTATGCGATTTCGCCGTGCCTGTCAACCGCCCGACCGGCGGAACGGGCCCTGGACGGCTCTGCACACGGGACTGACGAGCGATGAACCGGCGGGGCGCTTCAGACGAGGCATCGGGGGGCGATTTCCGCCCGAGGCGACTACAACCCCAGCTTCTTCTCCAGCTCCCTGAGCTTTTCCTTGAGCGAATCCAGCTCCGCTTTCACATTCCCGGCCGTTTCCACAGGGGCGGTCTCCTGATCCGGTACCCCTTCCTCACGGCCTCCCAGCGTGGCCCACCGGGCAACGCCCTTTTGTGCCTCCCGCTGCACGGAGATCATCGTCTCCATGCTCGAGGAGAGGTACTGCCGGAAGAAGTCCTGGTACATCTCGCCGTACTTGATGAGCTGGTGCAGGAAGGGGACGGGGAGGAGGTTCCGCCGCTTCTCCCCCTCGAGGAGGACCTGGACGAGCGTGATGTTGGTTAAATCCTCTTGGGTCTCGGCGTCGACGATCTTGACCTGGCGTCCCTGGCGAATCAGCTCCGCGATCTCCTCCAGGGTGACGTACCGACTCCGGGTGAGATCGTAGAGCTTCCGGTTGCTGTACTTCTTGATCAGGACCTGCTCTTCGACCATGTCGGGTGTCCCGACCCCCGGCGTCACGCGCTTCCCCGCGTCCGATCGCGAATCGAATCCGGATGGCGCTATCGGACCGGAGCATAGCAGAGGGGTACCGGCCTGTCAAAGCGGAAATGTCACTATGCGTCACGGGCCGGAGGGACCCATCGCGCGAGGCGGCGGAAAACAAAAAAGGGGGCCGATGCCCCCCTCCAACCCGGTCGGCCTCCGGTTAGAGGTCCGACCGAGGCTTCATGGCTCCGCACTTGTCACAGCGCAAGGCCATTCGCCCCCGCCCATTTTGCGCGAAGTAGTGCACCCAGAGCATCTTGCTCCCGTCGGCGGGGCAGCAGTACACCCGGGCGGGATGGTGGTACGTCTCCCGGGAGGCCAATTTCGCCGCCTTCACCTCTGTCTTGGCCATAGGGTCCTTTCACCTCCTCCGTCCAGTGGCAACAAGTTGCGAACAATAGAAAACGACCGAGGCCCTGTCAAACGCATTTTTCATTCCAGGGGAAAATCGTGCTGCGCTGATTTGCCACTTATCCGCTAAGCTATTGAAACTACAGGTGCCTGCGGTCTCCGGACCGTGACCTTGAGGGAAGACTCCCTCGTCGAATTGGCTGCATGCGGCAAAAAGAACACCAAAGTGGCTGACCGTGAGGTCTGCAGTGGCTTTCTCCCGGTCCCGGGCGTGCCGCAATGGGTCACGACCGGGACCGAGATGGGCACTAGGCGTGGTGGGCGGCCTGAATCAGGGCCTGGAGGTGGGCCGGGGTCGTTCCGCAGCAGCCGCCGAAGATCCCGACCGCGGGGGTCAACAAGGCGGGGACGAACCGGGCCATCGCCTCGGGCGTGCGGGGGGTGCCCGGCAGGCCCGCATGGGGCTGGACGACGAGGGGGAGCGTCGTTGCCTCCTGCATCTCCTCCAGGACCGCGAGGGCCATCTCGACTTCGACGCAGTTACACCCCACCATGTCGGCACCCGAGAGGTCGCGGACGGCCTCGCCCGGCGAGGCGCCGTCCAGCGTGTGAGGCGCTCCCCCCTGATCGAAAAAGACTAACGTGACGGCGACGGGGACCGGTCCAGAGCTCCGGGACGCTTCGAGGGCGACCCGGGCCTCCGCGAGGTGCGTCATGGTCTCGACCAGGATGAGATCGACCCCCGCCTCCGCCAGGACCGCCATCTGCTCCTCGAACGCGGCGCGGATCTCCCCCTCCGGCCCGATGCGCCTGCCGCGCTGAAAGCCTCCCGTGGGGCCGATCGCGGCGGCGACCAGATGATCGCCGCTCGCCGCTCCTCGGGCGATACGAACTCCCTTCCGATTGATCTCTGCGATCTGGTCGTCGAGGCCGTACGTGCGGAGGCGGAGGCGGTTGGCGCCAAAGGTGTTCGCCGTGACGAGATCGCACCCGACGGCAAGATAGGCGGCATGCACCGCCGCGACCGCCTCGGGCCGCGTCAGGGTCCAGAGCTCCGGGGGCTCGTCCGCGCCGAGGCCTTCAGCCCGGAGCATCGTCCCGAGCGCCCCGTCGGCCCACAGCGGGCGCCGCATCAGCCGGGCGCGCAGCAGTTCGACTCGGCTCACTGCCCTGGGGGGTTCGGCTGGGCTCGCCGCCGGGCGCTTCTCTCCCATCCCCATCGCTCACTCCCCGGGTCGGCCGATGATGATCCGGTCCGGGTCGATCTCCTGCCGCAGGATGGCCAGCTCCTCGGCAGTCGGCGGCTCGAGCGTTTCGACCTTCTCTGCCACGAGCGGCGCAAAGCCCATGCCGCGGACCACCTGGTCCGCCGCACACCCGCGCTGGACACCGAGGAGCACCATCCGTTTCGACTCCGCGTCGAAGCCGAAGAGGGCCTTCGACGTGACGACCCGATAGGGCCCGGTCCCGCGCGGCAGCCCCGCCGCTTCCCGGGCCCCCGGACCCGTCAGGTAGCCGGGGGAGGTCATGAAGTCCAGCCGCTCCACGAAGCGGCGCGGCTCGTGCTTGAGCACGACGATCGTCTTCCAGCAGAGGGAGGCGACCTCGTTCCCTCCCCCGCTCCCCGGAAACCGCCGTCCCGGCCGCTCGTAGGTCCCGCCGAGGAGGGTCGAATTGACGTTGCCGTACGCGTCCACCTGCAGCGCCCCGATCATCCCGGTGTCCAGGTACCCGGCCGCGGCGTACGAGAAGGCCCAGTTCATAGTGGTCCACTGCAGGGAACGGTAGACGTTGGACGCTCCCCCCATGGTGCCGCGCACGAAGGGGGTGAGCGACTGCGGCCCGATCGCCCCGAACTCGAAAATCTGCGTCAGGTGCGGTGCGTGGAGCCGCTCGGCTAGCAGCGCCACGACCTGGGGAATCCCCCATCCGACGAAGACGGTCGTGCGGTCCTCGAGCTGGCGGG
>DASRUH010000126.1:0-4988 GCA_035655535.1 Methylomirabilis sp. (SeqCode) | reverse complement strand
GAGGGGCGGGTGCCGTTGCACACGCTGCGGGCCGATATCGAGTTCGGCCTGGCCGAGGCGCGGACGACGTTCGGCCGGATCGGGGTCAAGGCGTGGATCTTCCACGGAGAGGTCCTGCCCGAGACGGGAGTGGCCGTCGAGGAGAAGCGCTCGCGGCCGGCCGTGCCCGAGGGACGGGAGCGCCGCCGGCGCAAGGCCGCGACCGCTGACGCCTCCTAGGAGCCGCCGATGTTGATGCCCAAGAAGACCAAATACCGCAAGCAGCAGAAGGGACGGATGCGTGGCGTCTCCAAGGGGGGGACGGCCCTGGTGTTCGGCGAGTACGGGCTCAAGGCGTTGGAGCCGGCCTGGGTGACCAACCGGCAGATCGAGGCGGCCCGGCGGTCCATCACGCGGCATGCCAAGCGGGGCGGAAAGGTGTGGATCCGCATCTTTCCCGACAAGCCGGTGACCAAGAAGCCGGCGGAGACGCGGATGGGCAAAGGCAAGGGGGCGGTCGAGGGATGGGTGGCAGTGGTCAAGCCGGGGCGGATCCTCTATGAGATGGAGGGGGTCACCGAGGCCGAGGCGCGGGAGGCCATGCGTCTGGCGGCCCATAAGCTGCCGCTCGCCACGAAGTTCGTGAGGCGCTCCGGAGAGGCGGGAGGATGACGAAGGCCCGGGAGCTGCGGGAGCTGAGCACCGAGGAACTCCAGCAAAAGCGGAGCGACCTCCGGGATGATCTCTTCCGATTGAAGATGCGGAAGGCGGTGGCGCAGCTCGAGGCCCCCATCCGTCTGCGGCAGCTCCGCCGGGACATCGCGCGGATCGAGACGCTGCTCGCGGAGCGGGCGGCGCCGCCGGGCCCCGGGGAGGCGAAATAGGATGGACGAGCGAAGGCACCGGAAGGTCTTCGTGGGAACCGTCGTGAGCGACCGGATGCAGAAGACCGTGGTCGTCGCGGTCGAGCGGTTTCTCCGGCATCCCATGTACAACAAGCGGATGCGCCGACGGACCAAGGTGAAGGCCCACGACGAGGCGCAGCGGTGCCGCTTGGGCGACCGCGTCAAGATCATGGAGACGCGTCCCTTGAGCCGGGACAAGCGGTGGCGGATCGTGGAGGTCGTCCGGAAGGCTGAGTGAGGGGACCGGTGGGGCCATCGCGCGCTGAGCCGCGCGCTCAGGGACAGCAATCATGGTCGGACTCAGGACAATCTTGGATGTGGCGGACAACTCCGGGGCCAAGCGGATTTCGGTCATCAAGGTCCTCGGGGGTTCGGCGAAGCGCTATGGACGGATCGGGGATGTGATCGTGGCAAACGTCAAGGAAGCCATCCCCGAGGGATCGGTCAAGAAGGGCGACGTGGTCCGGGCGGTGGTGGTGCGAACGACGAAGGAGCTTCGGCGGCCCGACGGCTCCTACATCAAGTTCGACCGGAACGCGGCCGTCCTCATCAACGAACAGAACAATCCGGTGGGGACCCGTATCTTCGGGCCGGTCGCGCGGGAGCTGCGCGAGAAGCAATTCACCAAGATCATCTCGTTAGCCCCGGAGGTGGTCTGATGGTGCTCAGGCCCGGTCACCGGAGGCGCGGAGGTGACACGGCGGGGCGGCGGGCGCTGGCGATCCACAAGAACGACCTGGTCATGGTCATGGCCGGGCGAGACCGGGGGAAACGGGGCAAGGTCCTCCGCGTCATCCCGGACCGGAGTGCCGTGGTCGTGGAGAAAGTCAATGTCGTCAAGCGGCACACCCGTGCGGGGGGGAAGACTACGCAGGGAGGGATCCTCGAGAAGGAGGCCCTGCTCCACGTCTCCAATGTGATGGTGATCTGTACGCGCTGTGATCGGGCGGTCCGCACAGGGCACAGCTTCCTCGCCGACGGGCGGAAGGTCCGGGTCTGCAAGCAGTGCGGCGAGTCCGTGGATTAGGGAGCGGGAGATGCCGGAGAAGGGGAAGCCGGAGAAGACGAAAAAGAAGGTGGAAAAGGCCGAGCCGGCTGAAGCAAAGCCGGCCGCCCCGAAGACGCCGGCCCGCCTCCGCAAGCGGTATCGCCAGGAGGTGGTGCCGGCCCTCATGAAGCGGTTCGGCTATACCAATCTCCTCCAGGTGCCGCGGCTGGAAAAAGTGGTGATTAACATGGGACTCGGGGAGGCGGTGGCAAACGTCAAGGTCATCGACCTCGCGGTCGAGGAGCTGGCCACCATTTCCGGCCAACGACCCGTCGTCACGCGGGCCAAGAAATCCGAAGCCGCCTTCAAGCTCCGAGCCGGCATGCCTATCGGCTGCAAGGTGACGCTCCGGGGGGATCGGATGTACGAGTTCCTCGACCGGTTCCTCAACGTGGCCCTGCCGCGGATCCGGGACTTTCGCGGCGTCTCGCCCCACTCTTTCGATGGCCGCGGGAACTACGCCCTCGGAATCAAGGAGCAGCTCATCTTTCCCGAGATCCTATATGACAAGGTGGATGCGGTCCGGGGGATGGATATCTGTATCCAGACCACCGCGCGCAGGGACGAGGAAGCGAGGGCGTTGCTCGAGCACATGGGGTTTCCCTTTCGGTCCTGACGGAGGCGGAGCGTGGCAAAGAAGTCCCTCGTCATCAAGGCGCAGCGGGAACCGAAGTTTCGGGTGCGGCGGTATACCCGGTGCCGGATCTGCGGCAGAGCGCGCGCCTATCTGCGGCGGTTCGCCATGTGCCGCATCTGCTTCAGGACATTGGCCCTTCGAGGCGAGATTCCCGGCGTCACCAAGGCGAGCTGGTAGTAATAGGGTTCATTGTTCATGGTGCAGAGTTCAGGGTGCATGATACAGGGTTCATGGTTCAGGGTTCAGAGACTGGGAAGCGGGGGGGTCCGTCCATGAACCATGAACCATCAACTATGAACGGAGTTGAGCAGTGTTGACGGATCCGATCGCCGACGCCCTGACCCGTCTCAGGAACGCCAATACCGCGGGCCACGAGAAGGTTGACATCCCCTCGTCGCGGCTCAAGGTGGAGATTATGCGGGTGCTGCGAGACGAGGGGTTCATCAAGGGGTACAAGGTTGTCGAGGACGGCAGGCAGGGGATCCTGCGTGTTCACCTCAAGTACGGCCCGGGGAACGAGCGGGTCCTCCGGGGGATCGTCCGGGCCAGCAAGCCGGGTCTCCGGGTCTACGCGGGGATCCGCAGGATGCCGCGGGTCCTGACCGGCTTGGGGATGGCGGTTCTCTCGACGTCGAAGGGCGTGATGACCGACCGCAAGGCCCGCAAGCAAGCGGTCGGGGGTGAGGTCCTCTTTTTCGTCTGGTAATCGCGGTTCACGGTTAATGGTTCTTAGTTCGCGCCACGAACCCTGAACCATGAACCCTGAACGGCTTTGAGGTAAGGGTGATGTCCCGCATCGGCCGGTTACCGATTTCGGTCCCGAAGGCCGTCCAGGTCTCCGTGAAGGACGGCTCCGTGGAGGTCCAGGGGCCCAAGGGAAAGCTCCAGCTCGCGGTTCATCCCAGCATCCGGGTCGGCGTCGAAGAGGGCGAGGTCCGCTGCGAGCGGCCGACGGATCAGAAGGTCCACCGGGCCCTGCATGGGCTGACCCGGGCCCTCATTGCCAATATGATCCGGGGCGTGACCGAGGGATTCCAGAAGAAGCTCGAGCTCAGTGGTGTCGGCTACCGGGCGGCCGTCCAGGGCCAGGTGCTGACGCTGAACCTCGGGTACACCAATCCCGTCGTGTACGTCCTGCCGCCCGACATCCGGGCGAGCGTGGAGCACCAGACGCTGGTCACGATCTCCGGGGTCGACAAGGAGCGAGTGGGGGCGGTGGCCGCGAAGATCCGGAGCCTGCGTCCACCGGAACCGTACAAGGGGAAGGGGGTCAAGTACGTGCACGAGCGTGTTCGCCGGAAGGCGGGGAAGGCCGGAGCCAAGCAGCAGTAGGAGGAGCCGTGAGCGTCATTGATTGGAGCGAGAGGCGGCGGGCCCGGGAGCGCAGACACGACCGCATCCGGAAGAAGATCTTCGGGGTCCCCGAAAAGCCTCGACTCTCCGTCTTCAAGTCTCGCCGGCATATCTATGCCCAGATCATCAACGACCTCGAGGGCCGGACCCTGGTCGCCGCCTCCACCCTCTCTCCGGAATTCAAGGTCCGTGCCGTCAAGGGGACGAAGGCCGCGATCGCCAAGGCGGTTGGGGAGATCCTGGCGGAGAAGGCGCTCAAGGCGGACATCCGGCGCGTGGTGTTTGACCGCGGCGGGAACAAATTCCACGGCCGGGTCAAGGCGCTGGCGACCGGCGCGCGTGAGAAGGGGTTGACCTTCTAGCGGAGGCCTTTGTGGCAGTAGAGCAAATCGATCCTCAAACGTTGAACCTGACCGAGCGCGTCATCCACATCAACCGGGTGGCGAAAGTGGTCAAGGGCGGGCGCCGGTTCAGTTTCAGCGCCCTGGTGGCCGTGGGAGACCAGGCGGGGCACGTAGGCCTCGGGATGGGGAAGGCCCACGAAGTCCCGGAGGCCATTCGGAAGGGAATCGAGGCGGCCAAGAAGCATCTCATCAAAGTTCCGCTCCGGGGGAAGACCATCCCCCACCAGATCCTGGGACGGTACGGGGCAGGAAAGGTGTTGATGAAGCCGGCGGCGGCGGGAACCGGGATCGTGGCCGGCGGCGCCGCACGGGCGATCTTCGAGGCCGCCGGCGTCCACGACATCCTGGCCAAGTCGCTCGGGAGCAACAACCCGCATAATGTGGCGAAGGCGACGATGGCCGGGATTCAAGAGCTGCGCTCTCCCGAAGAGGTGGGCCGCCTCCGCGGGGCGGGGGCGAAGGAGGCCACCGAGGCGGCGGGTGAATAGGGGGCGCGGGGAGGGCACGGACGGATTGCAGGAGGGCGGCTCGGGAAGGCCCTGCCGCATCGATAAGGGCAGCCGGGGTAAGGCGGCTCGGGAAACCCCTCCTCGTCGTCGGCAAAACGGCTTGACCGGGGTGCCGTTCCGGTCAGCTGGTGCAGCGCGATGGCAATGGATCTT
>DASRUH010000125.1:0-13278 GCA_035655535.1 Methylomirabilis sp. (SeqCode) | reverse complement strand
GCATCGTTGTTGGCCGAGATGGTCGCCACCTGGGAGATCTCTTTCTTTCCCTTGGTCGCGATGCTGAGCTTCTTGAGCTCGCCGACCACGACCTCGACCGCCTTCTCGATCCCCCGCTTGAGGGCCATGGGGTTCGCCCCGGCGGTCACGTTCTTTTGTCCCTCGCGATAGATGGCCTGCGCGAGCACGGTGGCCGTGGTGGTGCCGTCCCCTGCCACATCCGAGGTCTTCGAGGCGACCTCCTTGACCATCTGGGCCCCCATATTTTCGAACGGGTCCTCCAGCTCGATCTCCTTCGCCACCGTCACCCCGTCTTTGGTGATGGTCGGGGCGCCCCACTTCTTGTCCAGGACGACGTTCCGTCCCTTGGGGCCCAGGGTGACCTTGACGGCGTTGGACAGCTGATCGACTCCTTTCAGGATGGTCCGTCGTGCTTCTTCACTGTACCGGAGCTGTTTTGCCGGCATCGATGTCTCCTTCCTCTCCTAGGACGTGTGCGTGAAAATCGTTCAACCTACCGGGTCATTCAGGGACACCGTTCACTTAAGAATTGCCAGGATTTCGCTTTCTCGCACGAAGAGAAATTCTTCGTCGCCGACGCGCACCTCGTTTCCGGAGTACTTGCCAAAAAGGATCTTGTTGCCGACCTTGACGTCGATGGGGAGGCGTTTCCCCTCATCGGTCAGTTTCCCGGGCCCGACCGCGATGACCTCCCCTTCCTGGGGCCGCTCTTTGGCGGTGTCGGGGATGATGATGCCTCCCTTCTTGACCTCCTTCTCATCGAATCGCTTGACCAGGATGTAATCGTGCACCGGTTGGATTTTCGTTGCCATGCGTCTTCACCCTCCTTTAGCTCCTCCAGGGTTTCGGGGTCCGTCTCCACTGCCCAGGCCGTCGCCCGGCCGTCCCCTTAATGTTCCATGAGACAGGATTAGCACTCACCGTCAGTGAGTGCTAACAACCTGTACCATAATCGAGGCGCACCACTCATTCAAGGACTGCCGTAGGCCTCAACAAACGTTTAAATCCGCCTGTTTCAATTTTCGCCTGGAATACTTTTATAATCCTCCAAATTTCGTGTAAAAGCAATGTTTTTCTCTGATTTTTACCGTCGAAACGCAATCATTGCGAGACGGCGACTCTCTTGGTATCATCGGGTTCATCGAGAGGATCTGCTATGACGAGCAAGGTGACGCGGGCCGAGGTCTCTCTTGATGCGATTGCCCGGAACTTCGAGCGCATCCGGGAGCGCGTGGGGAGACGTGTCCACGTCATGGGGGTGGTCAAGGCCGATGCGTATGGGCACGGGGCGCTGCCGGTGGCCCGCGCCCTTGTAGAGGCCGGGGCGAGTTGCCTGGGTGTCGCCCTCCCTGAAGAAGGGGTATCCCTGAGGCGTCAGGGTGTGACGGTCCCGATTCTCGTCATGGGGCCCACGCCGCCCGATCACGGCTCCGTCCTTCTGGAATACCGTCTCGACCAGATGGTCTACCATCCCCTGCATGCGCGAGCGCTCTCCGAGGTCCGCGGGGACTCCGGCGCGCGGCTCCGGGTTCACCTCAAGGTCGATACCGGGATGGGTCGGCTGGGTATCCCTCCCTCTGAGGCCCCGGCTGCCGCACGGGCGATCGTCCGGATGCCGCGGCTGGAATTTGCAGGGATCATGACGCACTTTGCCGCCGCCGATGCCCTTGACCAGGGCCATGCCCGGCTGCAGCAGCAGCGGTTTCTCGAGGCCGTGCGGGAGATCGAGGCGGCAGGCGTGACCGTGCCTCTTCGTCATGCGGCCAACAGCGCGGCACTGCTGGCCCTTCCCGAGACGCACCTGGATATGGTGCGGCCGGGAATCGCGCTCTACGGGTATCCGCCGGTCCCGGCCGGCCCCCAGGGATCCTGGGAGCCTGCCCTGACCTTCACCACCCGCATCGCACAGATCAAGAAGGTGCCCAAAGGTGGAACCGTGAGCTACGGCTGCACGTATGAGGCGCCGCAGGATATCCAGGTCGCCACCCTTCCCCTGGGATACGCGGATGGCTATAATCGGCTCCTCTCTAATCGCGGAGAGGTCCTCATCGGGGGACGACGCGCACCGGTGGTCGGCCAGGTGTGTATGGACATGATCATGGTGGATGTGACCGAAGTCCCGGGGGTGCACGAGGGTCAGGAAGTGGTCCTCCTCGGACGCCAGGGAGATGAAGTTCTCTGGGCCGATGCCTGGGCAGCCCGCCTCGGGACGATCCCCTATGAGGTGCTCTGCAACATCAGCAAGCGGGTCCCCCGCTCTTACCTCCGGCACGGAAAGCCCATCACCCCCTAGGGCGCGTTCCCCCGAGTGATCTCGAACAGTCCGTTTGCGTTCCCTGCCGTCGCATCTCCGGGCCGGGACCAATCCGGACATGGGTTGAGAATCCACAGGCCCCCCGGTGCGCGGCCGGTCCCCCACCGGATTGAACATTCGTGATTTCATGCAGTTAAGCCCCCTCCGAGTCTCTGCTCGTGTGGCATACGGTTTGCACTCCCTCGATTCGGCACCCTGGGCTTGGTTCCTGGCCGGGCCCCGGCCCTGCGGTTCTCGGGTAAGCTCATATTCCCTGCGCCTCCCTGCGGGAGGCCTCGGACTCGGGACACCTGCCCTGCACCGGGCGGTCGGGGATAGGAAGGAGCGTACCGTGCGTGAATGTAGCAAATGCGGCGCAACGATTCCGGAGGGGAAAACGGTCTGGCTTCCCCCACGGGGAGTGGAAGCGACGCCCCGGCCCGTGTGTCCCACCTGCGCCTCCATTTCGCTCGGCGGAGGGGGAGCGAAGGCCGAGACGGAGGATCCGAATCTCGGCGGGGCGCTCATCCTCGGCCTGGGGGCTGCGGCGATCTCGTCGGTGCTGTGGTATGCTGTCGTCGTCCTCACCAACTATCAACTCGGGATCGCGGCCATCGCCGTGGGCTGGCTCGTGGCCCAGGCCGTCATGCGGGGGTCGGGGGGCAAACGCGGTCCGCATCTTCAGGGACTCAGCGTCGCCGGGACGGTGCTGGCGATAGCGGTGAGTGAATATTTGATCGTCCATCACTTCACGGCGCAGGCGCTCGCCCAGCGCGGCTACGCGAACCTCCCACTCCTGTTGCCGTTCGAGACAATGGTCCGTCTGGTCGTCGAAGGCTTGAAGGGCGATCCGATGAGCCTCCTCTTCTGGGCCATCGCGCTGTGGGAGGCGTACACGCTCCCGGCCGCCCGCCGGCTGCCGCCCGCCGCTTCGTAGGCGACCGGCGAAGCCGGATCCGCTCATTGTGTCGCCCGCATCCCGTTCGCGTGTGACGAGCTAGCACGCCACCGCGGCTTCATCACCCCGGAGCACTCCTGAGGCCCGAGATGACCTGGATCGTCCCGGTGTGGGCGATGATCGGCTTTACGCTGTTCGGAGCGCTTGCCCTCACGGGAACGACCAGGTATCTTTTCCGACACAGGCTCGTCGCGGCTTTTCGAGACCTTCCCAACGAGAAGACGGGGAGGCTCGTGATTCTGGAAGCGGGATCACATTCGCGAGACGCACGTGGCGAAGATGAGTCCAGGATGCGACGGCGCGTGAGGGACCGGGAAACGGGGAGGCGGGATGGAAGTCCTGAATGATCTCGAGCTCCTGATCCTGTCCCGCTATCCTTTCATTGCCGTCGAGAGCTACGAAGAGGAACGCGTCGAGGAGTTCCTGCAACGGATCGCGGCGAAACTCGGGATCCCCCTCTTTGTCTGGAGCGTGACCCGAGGGCTCGAGCGCGCCGGCGCGGGCAGTCCGATCTACGACACGAAAGAGCCCCTGAAGGCCCTCGCGAACGTGGCCGCCATCCAGGATGAGGGCATCTACCTGTTCAAGGATCTCCACCGCTCCTGGGGCGAAGCCGCGGTGGTCCGCAAGCTGCAAGAGCTGGCGAGGTCGTTCGCCAGGGGCCGCAGGGCCTTGATCTTCGTCGCCCCCCACGTGACACTCCCGCCCGAGCTGGAAAAGCTCACCGCGATCTATCGCCTCGACCTCCCCGCGGACCAGGACCTCCGCCACCTCGTCCAGAAGGTGATCAAGGACCTCTCCCGCCAACACAAAGTCCGCGTGGAGCTGTCCGCCGAGGAGTTCGACCGGCTGGTGGAGGGAATGAAGGGGCTGACCCTGTTTGAAGCGGAACGCGCCCTCTTCAAGGCCGTGCTCCGCGATCACGCCCTCACCCGCGAGGATCTGTCCGTGATTCTCGAGACCAAGAAGGTGCTGCTGGAGAAGGAGGGCGTCCTGGAGTACCTGCCCGCGGAGGAGGGCATGGGCGACATCGGGGGGCTCGAGAACCTCAAGGGGTGGCTCGCCAAGCGGAAGAAAGCCTACACAGCCGAAGCCAAGCGGTTCGGCCTCTCGCCTCCCAAGGGGATCATGCTCCTGGGCGTGCAGGGCTGCGGCAAGACCATGGCCGCCAAGGCCGTGGCCGAGGAGTGGGGACTGCCGCTCCTCAAGATGGAACCCGGGCGGCTCTACGAGAAGTTCGTCGGGGAGTCGGAGAAGAATCTGGAGAAAGCCCTGCGGATGGCCGAGCGGATGGCTCCCTGCGTGCTGATGATTGACGAGATCGAGAAAGGCCTGGCGTACACGGGCAGCGCCGATGCCGACGCCGGCCTCTCCAAACGGATCTTTGGCCGGCTCCTGGGATGGCTCCAGGAGCGGAAGGCACCGGTCTTCGTGGTGGCCACCTGCAACGAGATTACCGCGCTGCCGCCGGAGCTCATGCGCAAGGGGCGTTTCGACGAACTGTTCTTCATTGACCTGCCCGGCCCGAAGGAGCGGCAGGACATCTTCGCCCTCCATCTGAAGAAGCGGAAGCGCGATCCCGGTGCCTTCGACCTGGACGCCCTCGCGGAGGCTTCGGCAGGTTTCAGCGGGGCCGAGATCGAGCAGGCCGTCGTCTCGGCACTCTACAATGCTTTTTCTCTTGGGACCGAACTCGACACCGCCCACCTCCTCGAGGAGCTCAAGGCGACCACCGCGCTTTCGGTGACGAGGCGGGAGGAGGTCGGCGCGCTGCGCGCGTGGGACCGGGGGCGCACGGTCTCCGCCTAACCAGTCGGGTTTCTTGGGTCTGTTGAGTTAGTTGGGGCTATTGGGTTTGTTGGGTTCGTAATGAAATCAACCCAAGGAACCCAAGGAACGCTACACACCTGGTCCGCGATCGGCTGCTCATTCAGGCGGGTCTGGCGAGGAGGATGACGAGCATCAATGAGAAGTGGATGTCTCCTCCGATCTCGCGATACCGGAAGAACTCGCGAATCGCCGGGGAGGCTTCGGTAAAGCGTCGGCGGAGTTCGGCCACGACCTCGACCGGAGAGCCGGAGGTGCGGACCCAGTCGGAGAAGACCAGCTCGGAGCGGTGCGCCGTGGTCATCTCCTCCAGGGTGAATCCGGCGTCCGCAAGGAAACGCTGCCACTCGGCGGGGGTATAGTTCCGGACGTGGGAGGGGTCCCGCAGCCGTTCCAGCGCCTGATGCCAGGCGTGGATGTCCGGGTTGTCCGGGCTCGACGTGTCGGCGAGGACGAGGCGGCCCGTCCGCCGGAGGATCCGGCGCATCTCCCGCAGGAAGAGGGGGACGGAGGCAAAGTGGTGGGGAGCGATCCGGCAGGTGGCGACATCGAAGCAAGCGTCCCGAAAGGGGAGCGTCTCGGCCGCGGCCTGGAGGAACCGAAGATTGCGCAGGCCGCGCTCGATCGCCAGGCGGCGGGCCTCGAGGAGCATCGTCATCGTGAGGTCCGTCGCGACCACCTCGCCGGCGGATTCGGCAAAGGCAAAAGCGGTGAAGCCGGTCCCGGTCGCCACGTCGAGGACGCGGTCCGCACCCGCCGGCCTCGCCCAATCCACCATCACCTGCAGGCTGGTGCCGGTCGCATGGGGACGGCTGACGGCGTAATAGGAGGCCTGCCGCCCGAACTGCCGCTGCGCCGCCTTTTGGAGGTCGTCGCGACTCATGGGGTGAGAGTATCAGGTCGCCCGGCACCAGGCAATGCGCCGGGCGCGTCCCGCGGTGGACGCCGCGCGCGGCCGGGGGCGCGCCTTGAGGGGGCGTGTGGCCTGTGGGTGAGTCGGCCGCGGAGAGAGCACGCGTGAAGCAAGAGACGCAGGAGCATCTCGACGCGGCGCGGGCGGCAGCCGGGGAGGCGGGTCGGATCCTGATGACGGGATTCGGCCGACGCCCGCAGGTCTACTACAAGGGGCGCATCAATCTCGTCACGGACGTCGACCGGCGGTCGGAGGAGAGCATCGTCACGTTCCTGCATCGCCGCTTCCCTGAGTACACCATCCTCTCTGAAGAGGGTCAGGGGCACGAGGGGAAGGGTGAGGCCCGCTGGATCGTGGATCCCCTGGATGGCACGACGAACTATGCGCACGGCTTTCCCTTTTTCTCGGTCAGCATCGCGTTAGAGCAGCGGGGCGAGATCCGCTGTGGCGTCGTGTACGATCCCCTCCGGGAAGAGTGGTTTACGGGAGTGGAGGGGGGTGGCGCCCGCTTGAACGATGAGGCGATTCACGTCTCGGACACCGACCGGCTGAACGAGGCCCTCTTGGCAACCGGCTTTCCCTACGACATCGGAGAATCTCCCGAGAATAACTTGAACCACTTTCGGAACTTCATTCTGCGGGCGCAGGCGGTGAGACGTCCCGGCGTCGCGTCCATAGATCTGGCCTATGTGGCCGCCGGTCGGATCGACGGGTTCTGGGAGTTCAAGCTCAAGCCGTGGGACATGGCCGCCGGCGCCCTGCTGGTCCGCGAGGCGCGGGGGACCATCAGCGATTTTTCCGGGCGCCCCCTCGATCTCTTCCGCGGGGAGATCGTCGCCTCGAACGGCCTGATCCATCAGGTCATGCTCCAGGTCCTCGCACCCCAGGGGTCCCCCACCGCCGGTCCCTCCGCTCCCCGGTGAAAAGCGCTGTCCCGATCTTCCGAGTCGTCAGCGGGCGAGGCGCTCGAGGAGCGCATCGAGCGGCAGGGCGTTCAGGACGTCTTTCTTCTCGACCCAGGCGCGGCGGGCCGTGGCGACCCCCAGGGCGATGTTGTCGAAGTGCCCGATGGCGTGGGTGTCGGTGTTGATGACCAGGGGAATGCCCGCGTCCTTGGCGCGCCGGGCGTGTCCGTCGTTGCGGTCGAGGCAGGAGGGATCGCAGGTGGTCGTGGTGAGGCCCTGAGGCGCCGACCGGTCGGCCTCAGGTCTCCTGGATGTACACGCTCTTGATGTCGGTGTAGAAGTTGACCGTGTCGTCGCCCACCTCGCGGGCGCCGTAGCTGGAGTGCTTGAACCCCCCGAAGGGCATGTGGGAGAAACCGCCCAGGCCGGGCCGGTTCACATGGATCATCCCCGCCTCGATCTTATCGATGAAGGCAAAGGCCCGGCCGATGTCCCGGGTGAAGATCGACGCGCAGAGCCCGTACTCCACCGCGTTGGCCACCCTGAGGGCTTCCTCGATGTCGTTGACCTCGATGACGCTCAGGACGGGTCCAAAGACCTCTTCCTTGGCGATTTCCTGCTCGGGTCGGACATCGGCGACGATCGTCGGCGCGTAAAAGTAGCCGCCGCGCACCCCTTCGGGTTCGGATCCCCCGATCACCACCGTCGCTCCTTCCGCGCGCGCGCGCTCCACGAAGCCCTTCACGTCGCGCAGGCGGGACTCGTCCACCAGGGGCCCCATCGTGATCTCCGGGCGGTCCCCCGATCCCACGCGGATGGCCTTGGTCTTTTCCAGGAGGAGCGCCATGACGTCCCGGGCCACCGCGCGTTCCACGATGGCCCGGCTGGTGGCCGAGCACCGTTGGCCGGTCGAGCCGAAGGCCGCCGGGACGAGACAGTCGATGGCGTTCTTGAGATCCGCGTCCCTCAGGATGATCTGCGGGTTTTTTCCCCCCATCTCGAGCTGGACTTTGGCGAGGCGTCGGGCCGCGGCGGTATGAATGGCCATGCCGACCTTGGTCGAGCCCGTGAAGGCGATTCCCCGGATCAACGGGTGGTTGACAAGTTCGGTGCCGACCTGCGCGCCGCCGTGCACCAGGTTCAGCACCCCCGGCGGAAGCCCCGCCTCTTCAAAGACCTCGACCACCCGCGTCGCGGTTGCCGGCGTCAGCGGCGAGGGCTTGCAGACCACCGTGTTCCCGCAGACGAGGGCCGGGGCGATCTTCCAGCAGGGGATGGCCACGGGAAAATTCCAGGGGCTGATGGCCGCCACCGGGCCGATGGGCTGTCGCGTGGTGAAGCAGAAGACGTTGGGGACCTCCGTCGGAAAGGTCTGGCCGCCGAGCCGGCGGCCCATGCCGGCCGCGTACTCCATGATGTCGATGGCGCGCTTGACCTCACCGCGCGACTCGCTGACGATCTTCCCCTCCTCGCGGGTGAGGAGTTGCGCGACCTCCTCGAGCCGCGCCTCGAGGAGCTGGGCGGCCCGGAGCACGATCTTGCCCCGCTCGGGCGGGATGGTCCGCCGCCACTGGGGGAAGGCGTCCGCGGCCGCCTGGATGGCCCGGCGGGCGTCCTCGGCCGAGGAGTCCGGCGCGATGGCCACGACCTCTTGGACGTTGGCGGGGTTCAGCCGCGTGATGCCGCCCACCCCTTGCCGCTCCCACTTCCCCCCGATGAAATTGCCGCACTGAATCGTCGTGGCACCCGTTCCCATGGGCATGCTCCCTCTTCCCGGTTCGCGCCCGCCGGCTGCGGCCGGCGGGAGACGGGCGTCATTACATCACGGGATCGGCAGCCTGTCAAGGCGGCATGGTGAGTTTTCAAACGAGGTTTCCGTCACAAGGGGACGGCAAGGGGCGGAAGCGCCGCTCACCAGAATGCCGAGGATCTGCGGCGGCGGGGCGAACGCGGTCAGGGAGGTCCTTTGGTGCGTGATCGCCTTGTTTTTAACTACTTCCCGCGCCCACGCGACGATTCGGTGGGAAAAGGGAGCAGGCGAGTTGGGTTGACAGGCGAAAGGGCGGTACAGTAAGGTGGCACACAGATGACGGGGGGGTGTGGGGACGTGCTGCTGCAAGTCAAGGACCTCCAGACACACTTTTTTACTCAAGAAGGCGTCGTCAAAGCCGTGGACGGAGTCGTCTACGACGTCCGCGAGGGAGAGACGGTTGCCCTGGTGGGGGAAAGCGGCTGCGGGAAGAGCGTCAGCGCCCTCTCCATCATGCGCCTGATCGCCACGCCCCCCGGGCGTATCGTGGGCGGAGAGATCCTTTTTCAGGGGCGGGATCTGCTGCGGCTTCCGGATGAGGAGATGCGACAGATCCGGGGTAAAGAGATCGCCATGATCTTTCAGGAACCCATGACCTCGCTCAACCCCGCGCTCACCATCGGCCGGCAATTGACCGAGGGGCTCGAGGTGCATTTGCAGATGGGCCCGAGAGAGGCGGCGGAGCGGGCGGCGGAGCTGCTGCTGCTCGTCGGCATCGCCGATCCGAAGCGACGGCTCGCCCAGTATCCCCATCAGTTCAGCGGGGGCATGCGGCAGCGGGTCATGATCGCTATGGCGTTGAGCTGCAACCCGAAACTCGTGCTGGCGGACGAGCCGACCACGGCCCTCGACGTGACGATTCAAGCCCAGATCCTGGAGCTGATGAGAGATCTCAGTCGACAATTCGGGGTCGCCATGGTCATCATCACCCATAACCTGGGCGTCGTGGCCCGATATGCCAACCGGGTGAACATCATGTACGCGGGCAAGGTGATCGAGCAGGGGTCGGCGCGCACCATCTATACGTACCCCCGGCATCCCTATACGCTGGGTCTGCTGCGCTCGGTCCCCCGCCTCGACCAGCCGAAAAAGACCAAGCTGGAGCCCATTGACGGGCAGCCACCCGACCTGGGGCACCTGCCGCCGGGGTGCAGTTTCCGGCCCCGCTGTCGATTCGCCGTGGAGCGGTGCGGGTACGAGGTGCCACCGCTGATGCCGGTGGAGACGGAGCATCTGTCGGCCTGCTGGATGGCGGACAGCCTCGCGAACGCGCGGGAGTGACCGATGGGGATGGCCGGCCGGGAGACCGTCGCGGGGGCGCAGGAGCGTTCGAGGAACACTGAAGACATTCTGCTCGAGGTCCGCCGTCTCGCCAAATACTTTCCGGTTATCTCCGGGGTCCTCTTCCAGCGGACAGTCGGGATCATCAAGGCGGTGGACGATTGTTCCTTCTTCATCCGAAAGGGGGAGACGCTGGGACTCGTGGGGGAGTCAGGGTCGGGAAAGACGACGACAGGGCGATGCATCCTCCAACTCGATCGGCCGACGGCGGGTGAGGTCCTCTTTGACGGGCAAGACCTCGCCCGGCTGACGGAGGCCGACCTCCGCCGCGTGCGCCGCCGGCTGCAGGTGATCTTTCAGGATCCGTACAGCTCCCTGAATCCCCGGATGACGATTGGGCAGATCATCGGCGAGCCGCTCATGGTCCATGGGATCGTGCACGGGAAGGGGGAGTACCGGGAGCGGATTCACGAGTTGTTGGGGGTCGTGGGGCTCAATCCCGCCATGACGGACCGCTATCCTCATGAGCTGTCGGGAGGGCAGCGACAGCGGGTGGGCATCGCCCGTGCCCTGTCCATGGAGCCGACCTTCATCGTGTGTGACGAGCCGGTCTCGGCCCTGGACGTCTCCATTCAGGCGCAGATCATCAACCTCTTGGAGGATCTCCAGGCCCGGTTCGGCCTCACGTATCTGTTCATCGCGCACGACCTCTCGGTGGTGCGTCACATCAGCGATCGGGTCGCCGTGATGTACCTGGGCAAGATCGTGGAGGTGGCCGACCGCCGCGAGCTGTACGAGTGCCCGCTCCACCCCTACACGAAGGCGTTGCTCGCCGCCGTACCCATTCCCGACCCCGGCGTCGAGGCGAAGCGGGAACGCGTGATCCTCATAGGAGAGATCCCCAGTCCGTTGAACCCTCCGTCCGGTTGCGTCTTCCATCCCCGATGTCCCATCGCCGTCCCGGAGTGCAGCCGGGTGGTCCCCGAGCTCAAGGAGGTCTCGCCGAATCACTGGGTCGCCTGCATCCGGGCCGAGGGCTACGGAACGCCGTAGGAGAGAGCGGGCGCTCTTCCGCGGGTCGGGCCGGAATGGACGCTCAGCGTGATGTGGTCAGAACGAGAGGAGGGCGCGAGAGTTGATGTGGTACCCGAGCAGGCGCCAGCCCGTGCCGTCCCAGACAAAGGTCAGGGTCTCGAAGGCCTCTCCCTTTTCGAACTGGGATTGGTACTGGAGGATGACTGAAGATCCGCCCGAAAAGCCCGTGACACTGCGCCATCCGGCCTGGCTCCGGTCCTTTGATCTCCCGAGTTTCGTGGCAATCCCATGCATCATCCGCGTGAAGTCTTCCTCGGACACGATCCCGCGAAACACGGGCGAGGCGGCGGCGGCCCTGCTCTGGCGATGGCGGGGGCACCGCTCCTTCGTCCCGAGCCCGCGGCAGCTCGGCGGGCGGCCCGAGGCGCGCGATGCGCTGTACGCCTTCATGCCGCTGGTCCTCGCCGTTCATCTCGGCGTCCCGCTCCTGATGAACGGCATGAATCACACCCTCTTTAGCCCGAACAACGGCCTGGAGGGAATCTGGGCCCACCTCTTTTCCTTGGGACAGATCGGGCTCGCCCTGGGCTTCTTCTGAGGTCTCTCCTCCTCGGCGGGCAGAAGAACGGTCCTGACACCGAAGACCTAACACTTGATAGCCGACCCAACACCGGACACCCAACACCCGAAAGATCAGGCGGGGAACGCCATGGCGCAGAAGGTTACAGCGCCCTGGGGATCTGGCGCCTGCCCGTAATGGAGGAGCCGTCCCGTGTGACCTCTTATCACGGTGAGCAAGGTGTAGATGGGAGGGAGGCCGCAGATCCGGCGGCGATCCCCTTCTCGGCTGACAAAGCGGAAAAAACCCTCCGGGTTTCCGGCCGCCACGGGCTCGAGCATCTGTCTGTCCTGGCTCTCGATCCACCGGAGGAAATCCGGCGTGATCCCGTCCGAATCACCGAACCGGGCCCCCACGTGGGCGAGATCGGCCCCCGCGACGAGGCAGATCTCATCTCCGCGCGTCTCCAGGAGGTCGTGCAGGGTATCGAGGAACTCTCGCACCGGAGGATCCCCGGAGGGGACTCTTCCGCTGAGGATCCATTCGTGGAATGAACCGCACAGAATCGGCAGGATGCGGAGGGACCGGGTGGGGCCGAGGAGGTGCTGGAGGAAGAGGACTTGGAATTCGATGGAGTGCTCCGCACGGTGCGCGATGTCATCCACCGCCAGGAGCTGGGGGCAGCGGCGCTCCAGCTCACGCAGCAGGTCGCGGTCCGTCTGGGCGACCCCGAGGGGCGTTTCGAAATCCTTCGCGCAGGCGGCAAACGGGCTGCTCGTCCCGGCATGGGCTGTGCCGAGAACGACGAACACGCTCGCCCCGGTCCTTTCCACCAGGCCCTGGTAGGCCCAGGCGTATCCCGCCGCACCCCGCATGAAATCGATGTGGGGTGCGATCAGGGCGCGAATCGGCTCCGGGTGGGCGCCGATCGTGGCGGTCGGCCCTTCGGGGTGGTCCAGGATCTCATCGAGCGTGCGGCGCAGTAGCTCGGGGTCCGCGGGGTAGGACTTGCCCGCCAGAAAGGCGGCGCGGGTCGGGGCGCGGCGAAATCCCTCCCGCAGCTCCTCGTGGTATTTCGCAAACCGATCGCTGTCGAGGAAGTAGTGCTGGTCGAGCGTCGCGATGAGATCCTCGACCTCTTCCCGGAAGAGCAGGGCTCCGTGGCGGCGCGCATACTCGGCCTGGATGTCGAGGACGGAATGCGTGCCGTCGAAGTGCCGGAGGATCTCCACCGCCGCGAGCGGGACGAAGAGGACGGCCTCGGCGTAGTGGGTCGGATCGCGGAGACAGAGGACCTGGCGTCCGTTCAGCTCGGTTGGAAACGCCTCCACCGGCCTGAGTTTCGGAAACTCCACCATCTCCGCTCTCGTCGACCCGAATGCCTGCCGGCCCGTCAGGAATGGTCGAAAGGATCCCTGGAATTGCTGGCGGCCCACCGCTGCCCCTGGGCGCTGCTTCGGTGATCCATCTCCGCGTCGATTGCACCCAGGACCTGCCATTTCTGGAGCGCCCACCGGGGGGCGAGGAGGAGGTCGCGGGGCGGGTCTCCGGTCAGCCGATGGATCACGAGTCTCGGCGGCAGCAGCTCCAAGACGTCACAGACCGTCTCGACGTACTCCCGCATCTCCATGGGACGATATGTCCCCTGGAGAAACTGGTCGCCGAGGACCGTGTGT
>DASRUH010000124.1:0-3671 GCA_035655535.1 Methylomirabilis sp. (SeqCode) | reverse complement strand
AGTACCCTGCCGGCCACTCCGGAGACACATGCTGCGGATTGCGGATGTACTCGAGGATATCCCACTGGCAGATCCGCATGTGCTCCAGTTGCTGCCACGCGGTGTATGGCGCCCCGCGCGGCTTTTTCCGTCTCAGATCCTCTGGCAGGTCGGCCACCGCCTTCTCGAAGGAAACATGGGCCCTGCCGCCCTGCAGCAGGGTCAGCATGGCCTCACGCAGCGCGCTGTCGTCCGACATTGCAGATCCCTCCTTCCCTCACATCAAGGGAGGAATGCCATGATCCGTTTCAGCATCGTCAGGTGGGACATCATGCGGGAAACCCGGAGGCGTCAGGACGAGATGTGGATGGGGCACTCGGGTCAGGCGCCGCAGCACTTCTTATACTTCTTGCCGCTACCGCAGGGACAGGATTCATTGCGGCCGATCTTGCCCGCCTTGGCGGCGACGGCAGCGGGCGGGGAGGATCGGAGGGACGGCTTGGGGACAGGCCGGAGGGCCTCCCGCCGGATCCGCGGCTGGGTCTGGCCGTCCCCCGCCGCCTCGGCGGAGGGCTCAGCCTCCGAGACGACCGGCTGCAGCCGGTAGAGATACAGCACGCCCTGCTCCTTGATCCGATCGACCATCGCGTCGAAGATCTCGAAGCCCTCCCGCTTGTATTCCACCAGCGGATCCCGCTGCCCGTACCCCCGGAGCCCGATCCCCTCCTTCAGGTGGTCCATGGCCAGGAGGTGATCCTTCCACTGGGCGTCCACGACGCGCAGCATGACTTCCCGCTCGAGGACGCGCATGAGTTCCGCGCCGAGCTCCTGTTCCCTCCGCTCGTAGGCCTCCCGGACCTTCTCCCACACCTCGGCCCGCAGGGCCCCGAACGTCAGCTCCTGCAGCGCCTCGGGCGGGACGGCGAAGTCCACGCCGAACTGCCGGTAGAGCGCCTCGGACAGCCCACGGAGATCCCACTCCTCCGGGTACGTATCCTCGTGCACGTACAGCCCCACGAGGGAGTCCAGCACTTCCTCGGCCATCTCGAGCACCGTCTCGCGGAGGTTCTCCCCCTCGAGGATCTTCCGCCGCTCCCCGTAGATGATCTGGCGCTGGCGATTCATCACATCGTCGTATTCGAGGAGATGCTTGCGGATCTCAAAGTTGTGCGCCTCGACCCGCTTCTGCGCCGTCTCGATGGCCTTGGTGACCATGCCGTGCTCGATGACCTCGCCCTCTTCCATCCCGAGCTTGTCCATGATCCGCTGGAGCCGCTCGCCGCCGAAGATCCGCAGCAGGTCATCCTCCAGCGACAGGTAGAAGCGGGAAGAGCCCGGGTCGCCCTGCCGGCCCGCCCGGCCCCGGAGCTGGTTATCGATCCGCCGGGCCTCGTGGCGCTCGGTCGCGACGATATGCAACCCGCCGAGCTGCACCACGCGCTCGTGCTCGGCGCTGCACAGGGGGCGCACCTTGGCGAGGCACCGGGCGTAGGCGTCGGGCTCGATGGCGGGGTCGAGGAGCCCGTACTGCTGCATCCGCTTAGCCTCCTCCAGGGTCCGCGCCATCTCTCCGGGATCTACGTCCTCCGGGTTCTCCTGCCGCCGCACCATCTCCCGGGCCAGGTTGTGGGGGTGGCCGCCCAGCAAAATATCGGTCCCGCGCCCCGCCATGTTGGTCGCGATGGTCACGGCCTTGTAGCGCCCGGCCTGCGCGACGATCTCCGCCTCGCGCTCGTGGTACTTGGCGTTCAGGACCTGGTGCGGGATGCCCCGATGCTTGAGCAGCGTCGAGAGCCGCTCCGACTTCTCGATGGAGGTAGTGCCCACCAGGACCGGCCGTCCCATCTGGTACAGCTCGACGATCTCATCGACGACGGCCGTGAACTTTTCCGGCCCGGTCCGATAGATGACATCGGGATGGTTCGTCCGGAGCAGCGGCTGGTTGGTGGGGATGATGACGACGTCCAGGTTATAAATCTGCGCGAATTCAGCCGCTTCCGTGTCGGCCGTTCCCGTCATCCCGGCGAGTTTGTCGTACATGCGGAAGTAGTTCTGGAATGTGATGGTCGCGAGGGTCTGGTTTTCGCGCTCGATCTTGACCTTCTCCTTGGCTTCGACCGCCTGGTGCAGTCCGTCCGACCACCGGCGCCCGGGCATCAGGCGCCCGGTGAACTCGTCCACGATGATCACCTGACCGTCCTTGACGACGTAGTCCACATCCCGCTGAAACAGGCTGTGCGCCCTCAGCCCCTGCTGGACGTGATGCAGAACGTCGATGTTATCGGGATCGTACAGATTGGTGACCCCGAGCAGCCGCTCGACCTTGGCCACCCCCTGCTCGGTGATGGTGACGGTCTTGGCCTTTTCGTCCACGATAAAATCGCCTTCACGGGTCGCCTCGACCTCGGACAGTTTCCCTCCCGTGATGGTCGCCGCGCGCTTGAGCCGGGGGATGATCCGATCGATCTGGTAGTAGCGGTCGGTCGACTCGTCGGCCGGGCCGGAAATGATGAGGGGGGTGCGGGCCTCGTCGATGAGGATCGAGTCCACCTCGTCCACAATGGCGTAATGGAGCTCGCGCTGCACCATGTCCTCCAGGGCGAACTTCATGTTGTCCCGGAGGTAGTCGAAGCCGAACTCATTGTTGGTCCCGTACGTCACGTCGGCCGCATACGCCCGGTGGCGGTCCGCATCGTCCATGTCGTGCTGGATGAGACCCACACGCAGCCCCAGGAATTGATAGATCCCTCCCATCCACTGGCTGTCGCGCTTCGCGAGGTAATCGTTCACGGTCACGATGTGCACCCCGCGACCCTCGAGGGCGTTGAGATACGTCGGCAGGGTCGCCACCAGGGTCTTCCCTTCCCCGGTGGCCATCTCCGCGATCTTCCCCTCGTGCAGCACCACGCCCCCGATGAGCTGCACGTCGAAGTGCCGCATGTTGAGGACCCGGCGGGCCACTTCGCGAACGGTTGCAAAGGCCTCGGGTAGGATCTCCTCCACCGTCGCACCCCGTGCGAGCCGCTCCTTGAGTTCTGGGGTTTTCGCCGCCAGGGCCGCATCGTCAAGCGTCCGAATCTCCGGTTCGAGCGCAGTGATCCGCGCCGCCAGCGGTTGCATCCGCCGGAGCTCCCGCTCATTCTTCGTGCCGATCACCGTGCCGATGAGCGTCTTCCAGATCCCCATCTGCTGTCCTTTCACACCGCGCGACGCACGAAAAGACGCGTTTTACGCTAGCACACTCCCCCGCGGCCATCAACTGCAAAGGCCCGGCCAAAAAAAATCCCCCGCCGGTGCGGGGGATGTCGCAACGCCTGTGCGCGGCCTGTCCGCCTACTGCCCTCGAATCACGGTGGCCCGCCGCTCCTCATCCACGATGTACTTCAATGGGTCGTGGGGGGTGTCGTTCAGGAGGACCTCGTAATGCAGGTGCGCCCCGGTGCTGTAGCCGGTGTTCCCCACGGTGGCGATCTGCTGGCCGCGGGTGACGGCTTGGCCCTTCCCGACGACGTTCCGCTGATTGTGCCCGTAGAAGGTCTTGAAGCCGAAGCCGTGCGTGAGGACGAGCACGTTGCCGTAGCCGGGGAGCGGCCCGGCAAAGGTGACGATCCCGGCGGCGGGGGCCCGGACGGGGGTCCCGGGGGGCGCGGCGATGTCGACACCGGTATGGTGCTGGGGCTGGCCGGTGAAGG
>DASRUH010000123.1:0-10729 GCA_035655535.1 Methylomirabilis sp. (SeqCode) | reverse complement strand
CGCCTCCTGGATGACCTCCGACTCTTCGGCGAGCGGTACGCCGGGGACGTGGGGCGGGCCGTGATCCGGGCCGTCTACTACCTTCTCCCCAACCTCGGCCGGTTCAATATCAGCGGCGAGGTGGTGCACGGGCTGCCGCTGAGCGAGGTCGTGTCGCCGATGGCGGTTGTGTACGGCTTCCTTTACGTGACAGCCCTCCTCGCGCTCACTGCCGTCATCTTCCAGAATAAGGACTTTCGATGAGGGGTGTCAGTGTCCTCTGGGCCGGTCTGTTTGCCGTAGCCCTGGTCGCTGCGGTGCTCGTCGGCCGGAGTTTGGAAGTCCGCGGGGGAGGGGCCCGGCTGCCGGATGATCCCCTGTACCTCCCCTCGGCTACTTTCCTGCGGTACGCCTCGCTTGGCTACCGGCACATGCTGGCCGACTTCATGTGGATCAGGGCCACGCAGTATTTCGGCAGCCAGCTCGAGGCCCGCACGCGGTTTCAGGGGAGATACCAGTTCCTCTTCCCGATGCTGGATTTGGCCACTTCCCTCGATCCCCAATACATCCATGCCTACCGGTTCGGCGGGCTGCTGCTCATCGTGGTGCGCCAGTACGAGAATGCCATTTCCCTGTATGAAAAGGGCTACGCCGCCAATCCCGGCCGGTGGGAGATGCCCCATGATCTGGGGCGCCTCTATTATCTGGACCTGAAGGACTACGCAAAGGCCCTACAATGGTGGAAGATCACCAAGGAGCTTCCGGGGCGTCCCGAGTACATCCCGCGCTTCATTCCGTTGCTCTATCTCGAGGCTGGCCAACGAGAGATTGCCATCGCCCTCTGGCTGGAGATGTACCAGGCCACTGATAATGCATTAATTCGGCATATGATCCGGGGGCGGCTGGAGAGTTTTGGGGTGAAAGTCGGTGAATGACCCCGTGCTGATCACCTTCAGCCTCCTGCTGGGCCTCGTGGTCGGGAGCTTCTGTAATGTGTGCATCCACCGGATCCCCAAAGGGGAGAGTATCGTCATTCCGGGCTCCCGGTGTCCCAACTGTCGGACGGCCATCAAGGCATACGACAACATCCCGATACTCAGTTTCCTCTTCCTCATGGGGCAGTGCCGGAGTTGCGGGCATCGCATCTCCTGGCAGTACCCCATCGTCGAGTTCCTGACCGGCACGCTCTTCGCCCTGACCGTCTTTCGGTTCGGCATCACGCGGCACACCCTCCTCCTGTGGGCCTTCGTCGCGGCCCTCGTCATTGTGACCTTCATTGACCTCGAACATCAGATCGTCCCCGATGTGATCACGCTGCCCGGCATGGCCATCGGGTTCGCGTGGAGTCTCCTCACGGGATGGGTCTTCAGAAGCGGTGGCCGGGTGGCCGCCGGCTTTTCCCCGCCGGCGCCCCTCGACGCCCTGATCGGCATCCTCGCGGGGGGCGGAATCCTGTATCTCGTCGCAGTCCTCAGTCGCGGCGGCATGGGCGGCGGGGACATCAAGCTGACGGCCATGGTCGGGGCGCTGCTGGGGTGGCGGGGCGCACTCCTCACCATCTTCCTCGGGACGCTGACGGGGTCCGTCATCGCGCTGTTCCTCCTTGCGTCGGGCAAGAAGGGCCGAAAGGACCCGATGCCCTTCGGGCCCTTTCTGGCACTGGGCGCGGCCCTCGCTCTCTTCTGGGGCGAGGAATTGATCACCGCGTACTTTCGGCTGGTCCGGTGGGGACTGTGATCGGCGGTCAGCTGTCCGCGGCGAAAAGGTTGGAAGCCGAGTGACTGGTGGTTGGTGGCTGGTGTCTTACCACCCAACACCCAGCACCTGACACCCTGGCGGCTGCCGGGGGCTGACCGCTGATAGCTGATGGGCGTCGCGGAGCGGCAATGCGGGCCGTCATTCAGCGGGTGCGGCGAGGCGCCGTCAGCGTCGCCGAATCGGCCGTGGGGCAAATCGGGCCCGGCCTCGTCATCTTCCTCGGGGTGGGGAAAGGCGATACGGAGGAGGATGTCAGTTGGATGGCGGACAAGATCGCGCACTTGCGCATCTTTGAGGATGATGACGGCCGCATGGCCCGGTCGCTGCTGGAGGTGGGCGGGGAGGCGCTCGTGATTTCCCAGTTCACCCTCTACGGCGACGTCCGCAAGGGGCGGCGTCCCGATTTCACGGCGGCCGCCGGCGCGGGCGAGGCGGAGACGATCTACAATCGTTTCATCCAGCGCCTCCGCGGACACGCGATCTCGGTGCAGGCGGGCGTCTTTGGCGCCCGAATGCTGGTCCGGCTCGAAAATGACGGTCCGGTGACGCTCATCGTGGAGACCGGAGGACTGAGGACCGAGGATCGAGGACTGAGGACTGAGGACTGAAAACTCAGACAGAACTCCGGCAGCCTCGTAGCGTGAAGAGGGCGGGATGGGGGCCCTGCAGAAGCATCTCGATCAGTTCTTGGCGATGCTGATGGTGGAGCGGGGCGTGGCGGACAATACGGTTGCCGCCTACTCCCGGGATCTCCGGCGGTATCTGGCCTACCTCAAGGAGGAGGGACTCACCTCTCCCGCGAAGGTGTCCCCCCCGCATCTGCAGGCCTTCCTGGCGAGGCTCCGCAACTCGGGCCTCGCCCCCCGGTCCGTGGCCAGGGCGATGTCCGCGCTCAAGACGTTCCATCGATTCCTGGCCGCCGAGGGCCACGCGCGCGCGGATCCCACGTCGCTACTGCGGGTTCCGCGCGTATCGCGCTCGCTGCCGTATGTCCTGTCGACGCGCGAGGTGGAACGGCTCCTAGAGGCCCCCGAGGTTTCCCGGCCACGGGGGCTCAGGGACCGGGCGATGCTTGAGCTGCTGTACGCCAGCGGCCTCCGGGTCTCGGAACTCCTCTCCCTTTCGCTGACCGCGTTGGACGGCACGGTCGGGTTCGTTCGCTGCACGGGGAAGGGGGGTAAGGAGCGGGTGGTCCCCGTGGGATCCTCGGCCCTGACGTGGCTCCGGGAGTATCTCCAATGCGGCCGGCCACTCCTGGCGGGGGCGAAAGAGACCTCCCACCTCTTTCTGGGGCGCAGCGGCCGGCGCCTGACGCGGCAGGCCTTCTGGAAGAGCGTGCGGGCGTACGCAGCCAAGGCGGGGATCGGCAAGCGGCTCTCCCCCCACACCCTGCGCCACTCCTTCGCGACGCACCTCCTCGAACATGGGGCGGATCTCCGGTCGGTGCAGCTCATGCTCGGGCACGCCGATATCTCCACCACTCAGATCTATACGCACGTGAGTCGGGCACATCTCAGGAAGATCTACGATCGGTTCCACCCCCGGTCCTGACCTGGCCTTTTCCCTCACCCACCACCCACCACCAACCACCCGATTACCCTCCTCACCGCCTTGACCCGCCTCCGACGGCGTGTTATAAAGAGGATCAGCGTGTGAAGAGGAGGCACGATGGGCTGCCCCGTCCATCCTGTCGAGCGACCCGTCGGTCAATGCGAGATCTGTGGCCAGGAGTTGTGCCCCCTCTGTTTGAGGGATGTACCGACTCCACTCGATTTCCAGTGCTACAGCTGCGGCAACATGGGGACCGTAGTCCTTTACGAGACGCTGCGTCACCGGACTCCGGGGTGAGGCGGTTTCTGGAAGGATCATGGCGGCACTGTGTTCCGGTCAAGGCATCACCGTCTGTCGGGGCGGTGATGCCTTCGTGCTTCTGGGGTTCGCCCTCCTGCCGCGCGGGAGGGATGACCGCAGCCGCGTGATCGCCTGGGAGCGAAATTCGTGAGGCGCCGATCGCGCGATCATGTCACCGCTGTTCCATACGAGGGGGTGGCCCTGCTGGCCGACCCGCTCTATCGGTATATCCAGTTCACGGTGCCGATGCAGGGAAAAGAGGAACAGACGGAGAAGGATCTGATCGACAGCCCCTGGATGCAGCGTCTGCGGATGATCCATCAGCTCCAGGGCGCCTGGTGGGTCTATCCGGCCGCGGAGCATAGCCGCTTTCAGCATGTCCTCGGCGTGATGCACCTGGCTGGCCGGTTTGCCGAACAGCTCTACGGAAGCCTCAGGGCGGTCTTCCCGCGGACCTGCCCCTCCCAGGAGTACATTCGGGAGCTCCTCCGGGTGACCGGACTCCTCCACGATATCGGCCACGGGCCGTTCGGACACTTCTTCGACGAGAACTTTTTGAAGACATACGGCCTGGACCACGAGCAACTCGGGCAGGCCATCATTGTGAAGAAGCTGGGGAAGATCATCCGCGGTATCCGCCGGAGCCCGATCGGCCCTTTCGAGAAAGGCGAGGCGTTGGACCCGCAGCACGTGGCCTTCCTCATCCGCAAGCCGAATCCCCGGGAGGCCGCACGGGTGCCCGACTGGCTTACCTTTCTCCAGCCGGTTTTCTCCGGCATCTACAGCGCCGACAACATGGATTACATCCAGCGGGATGCCTACATGACCGGCTTCTCCCTGGACATGGTCGATGTGGAGCGGCTCCTCTTCTATACCTTCTTTACCAAGAAGGGGTTGACGCTGCACCGGGCCGGGTCGTCGAGCCTTCTCCGGTTCGTCAATGCCCGGGTCGCCATGTATTCCGACGTCTACTACCACCGGACGAACCGCGCCATGGACCTGCACATGAAAGAAATCTTTCCCGAGACCATGCGGCTCCTCTTCCCCCGGAACCCCCTGCAGGCGCTGGACCGGTATCTGGAGCTCACCGACTGGTTTCTCCTGCAGGAGGTGATGAAGTGGCCCCGGGCGCAAGACGCCAAGAAGCGGGGCCTGGGTCGCGAGTGGCGGAAGATTCTGAACCGCAGGGTGAAGTGGAAGATGGCCTACGTCTACCTCCTCTCCATTCCGGAGCACGAGCAGGCGGTCCGTTTTGAGAACGCGGAGGAGCTTGAGCGCGCCATCCGGAAGCATCTCCCCGAGCGTCTCCGCCATATCCCGTTCCGCGTGGACCTCGCGGCCCAGGACACGCGCCCCTTCAATCCGATGGCTGAGGGGAGCAAGCGGATTCACATTTTTAACCCCTCGACCGGGGACGTCTCCCCGTCGCCCCTGCGTGAGCTCTTCAAGAACATTCCCCCAAAAGTGGCCCACTGCCGGGTCTTCGCCTTGAGCCATCACTATGACCGGCAGCTCTCGGTTGCCACAGAGAAGGCACTCAATGTCGGCGGGGAGGAGGTCGTCTCGACCAACGTCTGAGGACGCCCGTCGGGCGGCGCTCCGCCGGGCCTGCATGGCGCTGGGACTGCTGGTCGCCACCGCCTGCTCCCGCGAGCCCCATGATTTCACGGCGCACATCGGGGAGCTGCTCTACGCCGAAGCCGCCGGGACCGCTCTGGCAGTGCTGGATCGTCATCTGGCCGCGTCCCCCCACGACACCGCGGCCCGTCTCATCAAGACCCGGCTGCTGGTGGAAATCCGGGCCGTCGATGAGGCCCTCCGGGAGTACCATGACCTGGTGGAGATTGCAGGGGAGTACCATCCCGACCTGCTGGGCCGCATCTTGGGCGCATACCTGCAGGAAGAAATCGAGGCCGGAGGGGAGACCCGCGTTCGGGCGGCCCCCCTGGCCGCATCGCTCGAGGACCCTGCGCTCTCTCCGCTCCTGTACGAGCTGGCTTCGCGAGGGGATCCGGCGGCGCGGGCGGTGGCCATAGATGCCCTGGGCCGGGGCGATGCGACTTCCGCCCTGACGTTCCTCGCCTCGCTGCTCGACGATCCGGACCCCTATGTCCGCGCCCAGGCGGCCAGAGGACTGGGGCGATGGGAGGCCCATCGGGCACGGGACATCCTCCCCCCGCTGCTTCTGGACGAACAGGAGGCCGTGCGCATGGCCGCCGCCGAGGGGTTGGCCCGGGGTGGAGACGAACGCGCGACCCCGGTTCTCCTCGAGGGGCTCGCGTCCCCCCGGCCCGCGATCCGGATCCAGGCGGCCGAGGCATTGGGCGTGCTGCAAAGTGGCGAGGCCGCCCCCGCACTCCTCCAGATCCTCGCGGATCCCGATGCGTACGTCCGCCTCTACGCGGCCGAGGCATTGGCCCATATCGGCGCACCGGAGGGGCGCGCCGCCCTGGTCCGCGCCCTGGAGCATCCATCCGTCTCATTGCGCCTCTACGCGGCCGAGGCGCTGGCGAATCTCCGGGACCGTTCGGCGGTGCCGCTCCTCTACCGGGTGGTGGCCGATCCGGCGATGGGGAAGGCAGAGCGGCTCTACGCCGCATGGATCCTCGGACGGCTCGACGACCCCTCGGGCATCCTGCACATCCGGGATCTCATGCAGGATGAGGACCCGTACATCCGGCTGCGGGCGGCATGGACGTTAGGGGAGATTCGGAATCCGGAGGCCTCTCCCATTCTCAGGGCGGCGCTCGAGGACCGGGAACGAGCGGTGCGGATCCACGTGGCCTGGGCGCTGTACCGACTCGTCCAGGCGCGCGCCGGGCCGCGGGGGTGAGGAGAGGGAGGGTGGAGGCGGCCCGGTGAGCGAACGCGCCCGCCTGGAGGGGACCCTGACGCGGGTGAACTACGCCAACGCGGAGACCGGCTATGTGGTGGCACGCCTCGAGATTCCCGGTCGCCCGGCCCCGGTCACCGTCGTGGGGAATATGTGGGGGGTCAGCGCGGGGGAGATCCTCCGACTCCAAGGGGCATGGGTGCGCCACGCGCGCTACGGCGAGCAGTTCCGGGTCGACGCCTACGAGAGCGTGCTGCCGGCCTCAGCGGCCGCCATCGAGCGCTATCTGGCGTCCGGCCTCATCAAGGGAATCGGTCCCACCTACGCGCGGCGGTTGGTCGAGGCGTTCGGCCCCGATACGCTCCGCATCATCGACCAAGAGCCGGCGCGTCTCCGCACGGTGGACGGGATCGGCGAGGCCCGGCTGGCACGGATCCGGAGTGCCTGGAGCGAGCAGCGGCATATCCGAGGGCTCATCCTCTTCCTGCACGAGTACCGCATCTCGCCGACCTACGCCATGCGGATCTTCAAAGCATACGGGCCCGACGCCCCCCGGATCATCCGGGAGGATCCCTATCGGCTGGCGCGCGAGATCGCGGGGATCGGTTTCAAGACCGCGGACCGGATCGGGGCGTCCCTCGGGGTGGCCCCGGACTCCCTCCAGCGGTGTGCCGCCGGCCTCTTGTACGTGCTCCATGAGGCAGCCGAGGCGGGAAACATGTACGCTCCCGCCTCGCGTCTGTGCGCCGAGGCGGCCAGGCTCTTGGGGATCAACAACGAGGATCCTCTTCGGGAGGCCCTCACCAGTCTCCAGGAAGAATCGGCGCTGATCTGTGAGCCCCTCGAGAAGGACACGGCCGTCTATCTCGCCGCGCTGTATCACGCCGAAGAGGGGGTCGGCCGGCAGCTCACCCGGTTGGCCAAGGCCCCCCGCCTGCAGTCGCAGATCGATCTCGTGCGGGCCGTCCAGTGGGCCGAAGCGGGGTGTGGGCTCCAATTCAGCGCCGAGCAGCGCGAGGCGCTCGAGAAGGCGCTCGAGGCCAAGGTCCTGGTGATCACCGGTGGCCCGGGGACGGGGAAGACGACTCTGCTGCGTGCCCTCATCGAGATCCTCGAGCAGAAAGGCGTCCGGCTTGTGCTCGCGGCCCCCACGGGCCGGGCGGCGAAGCGGATGGCCGAGGCCACGGGCCGGACGGCCAAAACGATCCACCGCCTGCTGGAGTTCTCGCCGAAAGAGGGGCGATTCCGGCGGACCGAGGCCCATCCCCTCGAGGGGGATTGCCTGGTCGTGGACGAGGCCTCGATGGTCGACCTCCCCCTCATGCACCATTTGCTCAAGGCCCTGCCCCCGACGGCGGCGCTGATCCTCGTGGGGGACGCCGACCAGCTTCCCTCGGTCGGCCCGGGCGCACTGCTCGACGATCTGATCGCGTCGGGTGCCGTTCCGGTCGTGCGGCTCACGGAAATCTTTCGGCAGGCGAAAGAGAGCCAGATCATCGTGAACGCCCACCGGGTCAACCGGGGCGAGTTTCCGCATCTGTTGCCCTTCGGGCGGGCCGACTTCGCCTTCATCGAGGTGGAGGACCCGGAGGCGGCCCGCGCCCGCGTGCATTCCCTGGTGACGCGGGAGATTCCCGACCGCTACGGCTTCGACCCGTTGCGCGACATTCAGGTCATCACCCCGATGAACCGGGGCCCCCTCGGAGTCGTGGCGCTCAATCAGGATCTGCAGGCGGGGCTGAATCCGCGCGGGGAGCCGGCCATGGAGGGTGAGGGGCAGCTTCGGGTGGGGGATCGAGTGATGCAGCTCCGGAACAACTATGACAAGGATGTCTTCAACGGGGACCTCGGCTGGATCGTTCGGGTCGACCGGGAAGAGCAGGAGGTCGCGGTCCGCTTCGATCAGGGAGTGGTCGTGTACGACTGGCGCGATCTGGACGAGCTTCATCTGGCCTACGCCATTTCAGTCCACAAGAGCCAGGGGAGCGAGTATCCGGCCGTCGTCTTTCCCCTGCATACGTCGCACTACGTCATGCTGGAGCGGCCTCTCCTGTACACGGCGCTCAGCCGGGGACGACAACTCGTCGTCATGGTGGGGACCAAGAAGGCGGTCGCCATCGCGGTCCGCAATGCTCGGCTCCGCGAGCGGCATACCCGGCTGGCGGCCCGCCTCCGCGGCCACCCCCCCGGTGCGGAGCCGTGAGGTGGCGCTCCGGTGTCCTCGCCTGCGCCGTCGTGCTCACGGCGTGTGCGGCGCATCGCCCGCAGCCGACCGGGGTCTATCACCGGGTCCGGCCCGGCCAGACGCTTTTCCGGATCGCGAGGACCTATGACGTGGACGCTGGGGAACTTCGCCGGGTCAACCGGCTCTCCGATCCCGCGGAGATCCGGGTCGGGGACCGCCTCTTCATTCCGCGGGCCCGGCGCGTCCTTGAGGTGTCTGTCTATCGACCGGAGGAGACGGCGGCGCTCGAGGGGAAGCTGCCGGCGCGATCGACCGCCGCTTCGCGCCTGCACTTCATCTGGCCGGTGAACGGGAAGATCGTCAGCCGGTTCGGAATCGAGGACGGTCTGAAGAACAACGGGATCGCCATCGCGGCGCCCCACGGGACCCCGGTCCGGGCGGCCGAGGAGGGGAAGGTGCTCTACAGCGGGGCGGAGCTACGCGATTACGGCAATCTCATCGTCATTGACCATGAGGGCGGCTTCGCCACCGTCTACGCCCACAACCAGGCCAATCTGGTCCAACGGGGGGCGCGGGTACGCAAAGGACAGACCATCGCCAGGGTAGGGATGACCGGGATCGCGGAAACGCCCATCGTGCATTTCGAGATCCGGCGCGAGGGCAAGGCCGAGAACCCGCTCGCCTTCCTCAAGTGAAACAGCCGACACGCGCGCGACCTGCATTGCAGCCTGCAGGACTGCTCGAGCGTCTCCCGCCGCGGCAACAGGCGCTCATCGCCGCCGCCCGGACGGTGGCCGAGCGGCAGGGGCTCGCCGTCTACCTCGTCGGGGGTCCCGTCAGGGACCTCCTGCTCGGATCCCCCAGCACCGACCTCGATCTCGCCGTCGCCGGCGCCGCGCTGCCCTACGTGAACGTCCTGGCCGCCTCGCTCGGGGCGCGGCTGACCGTGCATCCCCGATTCGGCACGGCGACGCTCGCTTTTCAGGACGGCCTCCGCCTCGATGTCGCCACCGCCCGACGCGAGCGGTATCCCCACCCGGCGGCGCTGCCGCAGGTCGAAGCGGGCACCATCGAGGAGGATCTCGGCCGCCGCGACTTTACCGTGAACGCCATGGCGGTCCGCCTCGACGCGCGGGAAGAGGAGCTGCTCGATCCCTTCGGCGGTCTTGCGGATCTCGAGGCCGGGCTGCTGCGCTCGCTCCATGAGACAAGCTACCGCGACGATCCGACGCGGATCCTGCGGGGCGCCCGGTACGCGGCCCGCTGTCGCCTCCGGTTCGCCGAACAGGATCGGCGGCTGATCCGGACCGCCCTGGAAGAGGGGGTGCTGCGGCGGCTCTCTGCGGATCGGCTCTTTCGCGAGCTCAAGCTGCTCCTTGCCGAGTCGCGGCCCGAGGCGGCATTGAGGGTCCTCGAGGATCTCGCCGTCCTCAGGACGCTCGATCCCGCGCTGACCTTCGGCGCGGTCGGGGCGGCCGCGTTGCGGGGGGTGCGGCGGGGCCTCAAACGATATCGGGACCTCGGAGTCGGTGCCGGCCCGCCACCCTGGCGGGTTGCTCTCCTGGTGCTGCTTCGGGCCGTCCCCGTCCGGGTGCGCCGGCGGGTTGCCGGGCGCCTCGGGATGAAAGGGCTTCTCCTCGCCCATGTGCTGGCCGAGTTGGGGGACCTTCCGCGTCTGGAGCGACAGCTCTCGCAGGAGCGCATCCGCCCGAGCCGCCTCCGCCGGCTGCTCGACGGGACCTCTCCGGAGGTGCATCTTTTGCTCTGGGCGGTCTCGGCGGGTCGCGCCAGGCAGAGGGTCGAGCGGTACCTGACCCATCTGGCCTCCGTGCGTCCCGCCCTCACCGGGCGGGACTTCAAGGACCTCGGCATTCCTCCGGGACCGGCGTACCGCCGGATCATGGCCCTGCTCCTCGACGGCCGGCTGGAGGGCCGGTTGGGCACCCGCGAGGACGAGGTCGCTTTTGTGCGGCACCGCTTCGGCCGGGCCCGCCCCGCGGCCCGGCGTGTTGCGCGGGAACACTCGGCCGGTTGACAAGGACGGGTCCCTCTGATAGCGTGCTGGCACGCGACCGCGAGGCAATCGAGGGGAGGAGGGAGTGCCCGATCTTGCGTCCGCGATC
>DASRUH010000122.1:0-16274 GCA_035655535.1 Methylomirabilis sp. (SeqCode) | reverse complement strand
CTCTGAGCGTCACGACATCCGCTTTCAACCGAGCGACTGCACCGCCTGCTGGTTTTCCTGCCGCGGTGAGGCCGAAGCGCCGCTCACCCTTGGCCGCATCATCGAAGTGAACCGGTGATGTCGGGAAGGTCGAATGCAGGGGCCCGCGTTCATCGGCCGCCTCCGTCTCGGGGAATGTCGATCGCCATAGCGGCGGCCGGTGGCGTGCTCCTTTCCGGCCTGCTCGGGGCGGTGTCCACGGTGGCCTCGGGCGATACATCCACCCCATTCGATCCCCCGGCCGTCTACGTGACCTGGCAAAGGGACCCGACGACCACCATAACGATCCAGTGGCATAGCGGGGCCGGACAGGACGACGCGGTCCAGTACCAACGCCTCGACGGAGGAGGGTGGCGCACGGCCACCGGTTCGCACCATGCGATGTCTTATTCGGATCGGATGGTGCATGTGGTGGAATTGACCGGGCTGGAGCCTGGAACCGATTACCGGTTCCGCTTTGGCGAGGACTCCGCAATCTACACCTTCCGCACCATGCCGCGGGACACCAGTACGCCGATTCGATTCGTTGTCGGCGGGGATACGATGGCGCCGCTCGACCTGCTCGACGAAGGGTTTGAGACCATGTCTCGCCTGGTCGCCAAACAGGGGCCCATGTTCGTGGTGATCGGCGGCGACATCGCGTACGCCGACGGTCATCCGAAGGAAGTGCAGCGGTGGTATCGCTGGCTGGCGACATGGAAGAAAGAAATGGTCGCACCAGACGGGCGGCTGATCCCGCTCTTGGTGGTCATTGGTAACCACGAGGTCCAGGGTCAGTTTGGGCAGACGCCAGACAAGGCGCCGTATTTCTACAGCCTGTTCGCCATGCCGGGCCAGCGCGGCTACGGCCTCTTGGACTTTGGCCGGTACATGAGCCTGATCCTGCTCGATTCCGGACACACCCACCCCGTTGACGGCCCGCAAACGGATTGGTTGAGCCGGGCCTTGGCCGAACGGCAGGACCGCCCGCACGTCTTTGCGGTCTACCACGTCCCGGCCTATCCGTCGGTGCGGGACCGCAGCCAAGGGGTGAGCGGGAAGATCCGAGAGCATTGGGTCCCGGTGTTCGAGCGGTATGGCTTGGACGTCGCGTTTGAGCACCACGACCATACCTACAAGCGCACCCACCCGATTCGGGAGAACATGGTCGATCCGCGCGGAGTCGTGTACCTCGGCGGCGGTGCCTGGGGTGTGGTGCCCCGAAAACCCCTCCAGGAGTGGTACCTCGCGAAGACGGCCAGCACACTCCACTTCATCCTCGTCACGATCGACAGCCAGGGCCGCCGCTTGGTTGCCATTGACGACGATGGGCAGATCATCGACGAGGTGAACCAGATCGTCACGTCGGCCACGCCCGGCGAACGACACGTCCCGGCGATAGCGGGCAGGTGACCGGCCCCCGCTCGCGGCGTCTTTTCCGTCCGGGCCCTCGGCCTCTCCCGGTCCGATTCAGTCCGCTCGCTTGAGGTCCCTCCACATGAGGTCACACCGCCCGAAACGTCCTCCCCTACCTCCTTGAGCTCCTCGCACACATGGACCGCAGAGGCCGCGCTCGCCTTGAGTTCGGAGTCCGTTCGTGGTAGCTTGTCAGCACCGGATGCTCACCGGGCCGTTTCAGCGGAGGATGCGATGTTCGATGCCCAGCAGGAGGCGGTGATACGCGAGGTCGATCGCCTCAAGCCCGAATTGCTCGAGATCAGCCGCTTCCTCCACGCCCATCCGGAACTGTCCTTTGAAGAACACCAGGCGGCCGAATTCCTCACCCGGACCATGGAGCGGCATGGCTTTGCCGTCACGCGGAAAGTGGCGGGGCTCCCCACGGCCTTCACCGCGTCGGTCGCCGCGGGGGAAGGCCCCACCATTGCCTTCCTGGCCGAGTATGATGCGCTGCCGGGCATCGGCCACGCCTGCGGTCACAACCTCATTGCAGCGGGCTCGGTGGGGGCCGCCCTCGGCATCAATGCGCTGCTCCAGCACGTCCCCGGCCGGGTGCTGCTCGTCGGATGTCCGGCAGAGGAGAGGGGAGGAGGCAAGATCCCGCTGGTGGAGTCCGGCGCGTTCCGCACCGTCGATGCCGCGATGCTCGTTCACCCGAGCAACCGGACCGAGATCGTGAAGAAGGCCCTGGGGATGCGGGATGTGCAGGTGGAATTCTTCGGCAAGGCGACGCATGCGGCCGCGACGCCGCATCTTGGAATCAATGCGCTCGACGCCGTGATCCTCGCCTTTAATAACGTCAATGCCCTTCGGCAACAGATCCGTCCGGACGCCCGGATCCACGGGCTCATCACCCACGGAGGCAGGGCCCCCAACATTATCCCGGACTTTGCCGCAGCCCTCTTCTACGTTCGGGCGCTGGACATGGACTATCTCGAGGAGCTCTACCAGCGGGTGCTCGCGTGCTTCGAGGCAGCCGCCGTGGCTACGGGGTGTCGACACCAGGTCAAGCGGGCCGGGCATGACTACCACCCCCACAAGGTGAACCACGCACTCGCCGGGCTCTTTCGCCGGAACCTGGAGGCGCTGGGGGTTGCGGTCGATCAGGGCCCCGAGGACCGGGAACTCGGTTCCACTGATGTGGGAAACGTCAGCCAGGTCGTGCCCACCCTGCAACCCATGATCACCATCTGCGGACCGAACGTGAGCTGCCACATGGCCGAATTCGCCGTCGCCGCTGCCTCGCCGTCGGGAGAGGAAGGGATGGTCGTGGCGGCCAAGGCCATGGCCCTGACCGGGCTCGATCTGCTGCGGGACCGGGGTGCCCTCCAGCGCGTCAAGGACGAATTCGCAGGAGGAGGGATGCGCTCCTGAAGGTCATCGGGCTCATGTCTGGGACCTCGGCTGATGGGATCGACGCAGCCCTGGTGGAGATCACTGGGGAAGCTCACCAGCCGTGGGTGACCCTCCTCCATTTTGCGAGTCGTCCCTATCCCCCGCGCCTCCGCGATCGGATCCTCGGCCTTCCGAACCGCCCGGATGCCCTCCACGAGGTCTGTCACCTCAACGTGCTGTTGGGGGAACTCTTTGCGCAGGCGGCCCTCGATCTTCTCGAGGCAGCCCGTGTGTCCCCCGCCGACGTGGACCTGGTCGGATCCCACGGCCAGACGGTGTGTCACCTCCCCACCCCCGTCGCCGAGGGGGATCTCGCCGTGCGGTCGACCCTGCAGATCGGCGAGCCCTGCGTCATCGCGGAGCGGACGGGACTCTTCATCGTGGCCGACTTCCGTCTCCGGGATATCGCCGCCGGAGGCGAGGGGGCGCCGCTCACCCCGTACCCCCATTTCCTCCTCTTCGGACACCCCGAACGATGCCGGGTGATCGTGAACCTCGGGGGGATCGCCAATCTCACCCTCCTCCCCCCCGGGGGGTCCACCGGCGACCTCGTGGCGTTCGACGCCGGCCCCGGCAACGTCCTGATCGACGGGGTGGTCCGGCAGCTGAGCGGGGGGCGCATGGAGTACGATGCCGACGGCGCCTGGGCCGCGGGAGGATCCGTCAATACCGCGCTCCTGGCGCGCCTGCTCGCGCACCCGTTTTTTCGCCGGTCGCCCCCCCGGAGCGCGGGTCAGGAGGAATTCGGCCCCCGGATGGTGAACGAGATCCTCGCCGCCGCGGAGCAGGAGCGCATTGCGCCGGCCGACCTCGTCGCTACCACCTCGACCCTCTCGGTCGAGGCGGTCGCGCAGAGCCTCGAGACACATATTCTGCCGCGGCAGGCGGTGGACGAAATTCTGCTGTGCGGTGGCGGTGCGCACAACGCGTGGATCACGCAGGCCCTGGGAGCGCGCCTGGCGCCGCGCCCGGTGCTGACGACCGACGACATCGGATTTCCCGCCCGCGCCGTCGAAGCCACCGCCTTCGCGCTCCTGGCGTATCTGACCTACACGGGACAACCGGGAAATCTTCCCGCGGCGACCGGCGCCAAGCAGGCGGTCCCGTTGGGCAAGATGGTCCCGGGCAAGGGCTATGCGGGAATGCTCGCATGAGGGGGTCATGGGCCGACATCCGTACACCGCTGCCGTCCTCACCCTGCTGACGCGCATCGAAGAGACCCAGCGCGAGGCCATCGAGCAAGCGGTGGCCGCGATCTTTGGTTCCCTGAAGCGGGGCGGCATTTTGCACGTCTTCGGCACCGGGCATTCCCTCACGGTCGCGCAGGAGGCCTTCCACCGGGCGGGCGGGCTGGTGCCGGTCAACCTCATTCAGGACGCGGTCCTGTCGGCGCTCACCCCGCCGGCCGTGAGCGGGAAACTCGAGCGGCTGCCCGGGGTGGCGGCGATCCTCCTCGATCGCCACGATCTGCGGCAGGGAGAGGTCCTGATCGTCGTTTCCAACTCCGGGATCAACGCCGTGCCGCTGGAGATGGCGCTGGGGGCCAAGCAGCGGGGACTTGTCGTGATCGCCCTGACCTCGCTGGCCCACTCGCGGGCCGTCCCGGCCCGGCACCCGAGCGGGAAGCGGCTGTTCGAGATCGCCGATCTCTGCCTGGATAACTGCGGAGAGGAGGGAGATGCCGCCGTGGGCTATCCCCGATGGGAGGGCAAGGTGGGCGCGACGTCGGTCGTCGCCGGAGCGTTCCTGATGAATCGCCTCGTCTGCGGCGTGGTGGAGCGCTATCTCGCCGAGGGGCTCACCCCACCGATCTACATGAGCGCAAACCTCCCCGGCGGCGACGAGCACAACCGCCGCCTGGAGGAACAGTACCGTGGGCGGATCAGGCTGCTCTAAACGGCCCAAAGGGCTGGCGGCCGTCCTGATCCTCGGGGCGCTGCTGTCCGCCGTTCCCGGGAGGGGCGGGGACGAGGGCGCCACGATCCGGGCCGTGATCGACGGCGATACGGCCGTCCTGGCCGACGGCAGGCGCGTGCGGTATCTCGGCATCAACGCCCCCGAGCGCGGTGAACTCTCCTCCGCCGAGGCGACCGACATGAACCGACGCCTGACCGTCGGCAAGCGCGTACGGCTCGAATGGGATGCGGTGACGGAGGATCGGTACGGTCGCCTCCTCGCCTACGTATATGTCGATGGCGAGATGGTGAACGCACGCCTCGTCGAAGCGGGGCTGGCCCACGTCCTGGTGATTCCGCCGAACGTGAAGCACTCTGATCGCTTCCTGGAGCTGCAGCGAGGGGCGCGATCCGCGCGGCGGGGGATCTGGGGGCACATCAAGGGGCCGTTGAAGATCACTTCCCTCCAGGCCAATCCCCCCGGGAATGATCGATTGCATCCGAACGAGGAGCATGTCCGGATCGCCAACGTGGCCGATGCGGTGATCGACACGCGCGGCTTCGTCATGACGGACCGTCACGGCCACCGATACACTTTCCCCTCCCTTCCCCTCACGCCCGGGTACTCGGTGCTGCTGCTGAGTGGCCGGGGGGTCGATCTGGCGGATCCCAGGCAGCAGATCGTCCTGTACTGGCAGTCCGATGGGCCGATCTGGAACAACGATGGGGATACCGCGACCCTGGCCGCCCCCGACGGCGCCGTCATCGACGTCTTCACACACCGGGGTCGGCCGAGAGTGGGCAAGGCGGCCGGTGGGTCGTGATGGGATTCGGGGTCATGGGTGATCGAAATGTTTGATCTCGTGATCGCGGGTGCGACCATCGTGGACGGGAGCGGTTCCCCGCCCGTCGCGGGGGACATCGCGCTGCGCGGGGATCGCATCGCCGCGGTGGGCACGGTTCCCGCAACGGGGGCCCGGCGGGTGATTCGCGCACAGGGGCTCGTCGCGTGTCCCGGCTTTGTGGATGTCCACTCGCATTCGGACTACTTCTTGTTGCTCAATCCCCGGGCGGAGAGCGCTGTGCGCCAGGGCGTCACGACGGAGATCGGCGGGAACTGCGGCTACGCCGCGGCACCGATCTGGGGCGCGTGGGGGGAGGAGCGGGCGCGGACGCATCGCGACCTCTACGGGCTTGATCCCCGATGGCAGAGCGTCCGGGAGTATTTCGCCCACCTCGCCGCCGAGCAGCCGTCGATCAACTTCGGTCTCCTCCTGGGCCACAACACCATCCGGGGCTCGGTCATGGGCGGGGCGGCTCGACCGCCGACTGGTGAGGAGCTCGGTGCGATGGTCGCCGCGGTCCGGCAGGGGATGCGGGATGGCGCCCTGGGCCTTTCCACCGGGCTCATCTACGCCCCGGCCTGTTTCGCCGGCCCGGAGGAGCTTGTCGCCTTGGCCCGGGCGGCGCGGGAGGAGGGGGGCGTCCTCACCTGCCACATGCGCAGCGAAGGGGATGGACTTCTCGAGGCCATTCGAGAGATTCTCGACGTGGCGCGGGCGGCCCAGATTCCCTTGCAGATCTCCCATCTGAAGACGTCGGGGGAGCGCAACTGGGGGAAGCTACCTGAGGCCCTCGGGCTGATCGAAGAGGCGCGATCCTGTGGCCAGGATGTGGCCGCGGACCGCTATCCCTACACCGCCTCCAACACGGGGCTTCAGGCGGTGCTGCCGGCGTGGGCGCTCGAGGGAAACCGGCTCGAACAACTCGCGCGTCTGCGGGACCCCGCCGTCCGGCGGCGGCTAGCCGAGGAGCTCGCCGACCGGCGGTGGGACCGCGTGATGATCGCCGAGGTCACGCAAGAGCCCCACAGGCGGTACGAGGGACTGCGCGTGTCCGACGCGGCGAAGGGCGCCGGTAAGGCGCCGCTCGAGTTTGTCTGCGATCTCCTCGTGGAGGAAGAGGCGCGGGTGGATGCGATTTTCTTCACGATGTCCGAGGAGAATCTGGAGCACATCCTCACGCGACCGTACGTCATGGTGGCGTCTGACAGCGGGACGCGCGCTCACGTCGGCCCGCTCAGCCGGGGGCGGCCCCACCCCCGGACGTTCGGAACCTTCCCGCGGGTCTTGGGGATGTACGTCCGCGACAGGCGTCTGCTCGATCTGCCCACCGCCATCCGGAAGATGACCGGCGATCCCTGCCGTCGCTTCGGGCTTGTCGATCGGGGACTGGTCGCACCCGGCTTCGTCGCGGATCTCGTCCTCTTCGATCCCGATGCCGTCGGGGATCGGGCGACGTACGAGGCGCCCTTCCAGTATCCGGCGGGGATCCGGTTCGTGATCGTGAACGGCGTCATCACCGTGGAGGAGGGTGACCACACCGGCGCGCGCGCGGGCTGCGTGCTCACGCGTTCGACGAGGGCGAGGGCGTGAGCAGGGCAAAGACCACGAGGAGGGGAGGGATGCGTGGGCTGCCCCACCGAGGCCCGTCCCGGCGGCCGCGCATTGCCGTGACGAGTGAGCGGCACCCGGCGGCCGGGTCGACCGAGGCGCGGTATGACCGGGTCCGCACGACGTACGCCCGCTGCGTCGGGGAGGCCGGCGGCGTCCCGGTGATTGTGCCCACCATCGGCACCGATCCCGATCTCATTGCGGCGTATCTCGATGCCGCAGACGGGCTCCTCTTCTCGGGGGGCGAGGACATCCATCCCTCTTTCTACGGCGAGATCGTCCTGGCCGGATGCGGGCCCATCGACGAAAGGCGCGATCTATTCGAAGTCGCGCTCTTCCGGGGGGCCCTCGAGCGGGGGATGCCGGTCCTGGGCATCTGCCGCGGGATGCAGCTCATTGCCGTCGGGATGGGGGGGAGCCTCTATCAGGATCTCTCCTACTGTCCCGGGGCCGACGGCATCCACGCCGGCGGGTGGCAATCGCAGGGTGCGATGCCGGCGGTCCGCCTCGCTGCCGGCAGCCTCCTGCGCCGGATCGTGGGAACGGCGTCGTTGCCGGTCAACTGCCACCACCATCAGTTGGTCAAGGGCCTCGGCCACGGGTGCCGGGTGAGCGCGGTCTCCGCGGACGGCATGATCGAGGGGATCGAGGTGACGGGCCGGCCCTTTGTCCTCGGCGTGCACTGGCATCCGGAACGGCTGGGGGACCAGGATCGGCGCCAGATGAAGCTCTTCGAGGCCTTGGTCCGCGCCGCCGCGGCCTATGCGCAGGGGGGTCCCTCGCGCCCCCGTTCGTCGAAGGCTATGGCCGGCACACATGCGTCCCCTCGGCCTCGGACGGCGAAAAGCCGGAAAATCGTGCAGCGGAAATCGTAGGGGGTGCGCGCGCCGCCGTCGGGGACCGGCCGGCGGCGAAAAACTGCTTGACAGCAGGAGGTGGGCGCCGTATACAAAGGGGTACGCACGAGGTGGACTGTGGTGTCTCAATCGACCGCAATGCTTGTAGGTGTACGGTGCGTCTGCCCCCTGGCGGGCGGCCCGTAGACCTTGCGCTGCGGGCGCTGTGTTGCCACGGGGTGGATGAGGATGCCCCGTGGCTTTTTCTTTCGGCTGCGGGGCAAATGTAGCGGGCGGGTACGGCGTGATGATGTCGGGATGATCACGCGATCATCGTGACAGGATGCGGAGGAGGATTTGATGGCTCGGACCTGCGGTTGCGGAGAGACGTTGCGATCGGTGATGGATGAGTGGGGTTGTCTCCACTGCGGCGGGACCTGCTGCCCCTGCTGCGGCTATGCCCCCGAAGGGACCGCGTACTGCCCCGAGTGCGCCCAGAGCCTGTTCGGCGTCTACACGCGGCAGGCGGTCGTGGTCCGCCCCAAGCGGATCTCGGCCTGGTGGGAGGCAGCGGCGTTCCAGCCGATCCGGAGCCGAACAGAGTCTGCGAATATCGAACGCCCCAGGTAATCGGCCTCGCGGCCCCCGGACGCACGGCAGCTCCTCACGTGCGCCGTCCGACGCGGGATTGACCTCGTCCGGATACTTCCCGTGCGCTTTCCCTGCCAGTAACGCCTTCCGCGAAAAAAGATTTGCGCCCTCCACCGCCTCGGCCCTATCGTAGGTGCATCGCCGGGTGCTTTCCCGGTGACGGTGCCGAGGCCCGCGCCGCGACGGCCCGATGGGAGGCGACGATGGGGGGAGCCGACTCCCTGCATCCGAAAGAGTTGCGGGAGCAGATTCGGAGAGGCGCGTGGCGCGGGCCGACCGCCGGGTGCTGCCAGGGCTACGCGCAGGCGAACCTCGTGGTGCTCCCCAGGGCGCTGGCCTACGATTTCCTCCTCTTCTGTCACCGCAATCCCAGGCCGTGCCCGCTCCTCGAGGTGACCGACCCCGGAAACCTCGCGCCCGCAGTGGCCGCGCCGGGCGCGGATCTCCGGACCGATTGTCCGCGGTACCGGGTGTACCGCCACGGCGCGTTGGCCGAGGAGGTGACCGATCTCCTCGCGCTCTGGCGGGAAGATCTCGTCAGCTTTCTCCTGGGCTGCAGCTTCACCTTTGAGGCGGCGCTGCAGCGGGCCGGCGTCCCGGTCCGTCATCTCGAAGAAGGCAAGAACGTCTCGATGTACATCACCAACCGGGCCTGTCGGCCGGCCGGCGCCCTCGCCGGACCGCTCGTGGTCTCCATGCGCCCGATCCCGCCTCCGCTGGTCGCGCGCGCGGTCAGGGTTACCGCCCGGCTCCCCCTGGCGCATGGCGCCCCGGTGCACGTGGGAAAGCCCGAGGCGATCGGCATTCACGATCTTGGCCGGCCCGATTTCGGCGACGCGGTTGCGATCCGTCCCGGCGAGATTCCGGTCTTCTGGGCCTGTGGCGTGACCCCGCAGGCGGTCGCGATGCATGCCAAGCCGGAGCTCATGATCACCCATGCCCCCGGCCACATGTTCATCACCGATCTCCGTGAGGAAGCGCTGACCCACGTGTGAGTCTGCGCCACCCGCGATCCGCATACGCGACGGACCGCGGCCGTCGGTCCATTCGGCGCCCGTGCGAGGCTTCCGGATGCCCTCATGCGGGGAAAGCTTGTTGTGGACGCTGTCCGCTGGGCTCCGGTATACTTTGTGGTGACGGGGCCGAGGGCACCACGATCCGCACGTCTCCGTGCTGTCGCGGGGAGGGCGTATGACGAAGGTCGGGGTCGATGTCGGGGGGACCTTTACCGACCTCGTCTTTGCCGCCGAGGGAAGGCTCTGGACGCGCAAGGTCCTGTCGACGCCGTCCGATCCGGCCCTGGCCGTGTTGGAGGGGCTTGCCCACGAGCCGGGTGCCGACGGCCACGAGGTCGTCCACGGCTCCACGGTCGCGACCAACGCGCTCCTCGAACGGAAGGGGGCGCGCGTCGCCCTCATCACCACGGCCGGCTTCGAGGACGTGCTCGAGATCGGCCGGCAGGACCGGCCCCGCCTGTACGACTTCATGGTCGATCGGCCGGCTGCCCTCGTCCCGCGGGCCCTCCGCTTCGGGATCCGCGAACGCCTTGACGCTCGCGGGAGGGTCCTCACGCCCCTCACGGAGGAGGATCTCGAGCCGATCCTGGATCAGCTCGCCTCGGCTCGGGTCGAGTCGGTCGCCATCTGCCTCCTCTTCTCGTATGCGAACCCGAACCACGAGGCCCGCATCCTGCATCGGATCATGCCCCTCGCGATTCCGGCATCGGTCTCGCATCGGATTCTCCCCGAGTATCGGGAGTACGAACGGTCCGTCGCCACCGTGGTGAACGCGTACGTTGCTCCCCTGATGGACCGCTACCTCGGGCGTCTCGAGCGGGAGCTGGGAAAAGGGCAGCTCCGGGTCATGCAATCGAACGGCGGCAGCATTTCTGCGGCCACGGCCCGGCAGGAGGCGGTCCGGACGATCCTGTCGGGTCCGGCGGGCGGCGTCGTCGGGGCCGGCGTTGTCGCGCGCGAGGCGGGATTCCAGAAGGTGATCACCTTCGACATGGGCGGCACTTCCACGGACGTCTCCCTCGTCGACGGCGCACCGCGGCTGACCACCGAGGCCGAGGTGGGCGGCCTGCCGCTCAGGATTCCGCTCCTCGACATCCACACGGTCGGCTCGGGCGGCGGATCGTTTGCCTGGATCGACGAAGGGAGGGCCTTGCGCGTAGGTCCCGAGAGCGCCGGCGCCGACCCCGGACCGGTCTGCTACGGCCGGGGTGAACGCGTCACCGTGACCGACGCCCACCTCGTTCTGGGACGACTGGACCCGGACCGCTTCCTCGGCGGCGCCATGCGGCTCGACGGCGCCCGGACCGACGCGGCGATGGCCGCCTTCGCCCGATCGGTCGGCCTCGATCCGCTGCGGGTGGCGGAGGGGATCGTCACGGTGGCCAACGCCACCATGGAGAAGGCCATCCGGGTGATCTCCGTCGAGCGGGGATTTGATCCCCGGGAGTTCTGCCTCGTCTCGTTCGGCGGAGCGGGGGGACTGCACGCCTGCGCCCTCGCCCGGTCCCTGGCCATCCCCCGGGTCCTGGTCCCGCCGCACCCGGGGCTGCTGTCGGCGTACGGAATGCTCGTGGCGGATGTGGTCAAGGACTACGCCAAGACCCTCCTGCTCGCGGCCTCGACTGTCCCCCTTGAAGAGCTCCAGGCCCTTGTCGCTCAGCTCACGGAGCAGGGGCTCAGGGAGATGAAGGATGAAGGGGTGGCTGAGGAGTCGGTCGTCACGGAGGCCTCGCTGGATATGCGCTACGTCGGGCAATCCTACGAGCTTGCCGTCCCGTGGGACCGAGACGTCGTCGCCCGGTTTCACGACCTGCACCGGAAAAGCTACGGGTACGCCAATCCGGCGCGCGAGGCCGAGATTGTGACGATCCGCCTCCGAGTGAGGGGAGGGGTGGCGCGGGTGCCGCTCGCGCGCGTCGAAGCGGGACCGGCGGATCCCACGGCGGCGCGCGTCGGAGAGCGGCGGATCTTCATCGGCGACACCTGGGTGGGCGCCCCGGTCTACGCGCGGGAGGCGCTCCGGGCGGGGAACCGGATCGCGGGCCCGGCCCTGGTGGCAGAGATGAGCGCCACCACGTTCGTAGCGCCGGAGTGGGAAGGGCGCGTAGACACGCAGGGAAATCTGCTGCTCCATCGGCGGGAGTCTCCGTGACGGGGCGCGACGATCCCATTACCCTCGAGGTCTTCAGGAATCTCTTCGCCTCGGTCGCCGAGGAGATGGGGGTCGCCCTCTGCCGGACGGGGCACTCGCCCAATATCAAGGAGCGGCGGGACTACTCGTGTGCCCTCTTCGACGGGGAGGGCGACATGATCGCGCAGGCGGCCCACATCCCGGTGCACCTCGGCTCGATGCCTTTGGCGGTGCAAGGCGCGATGACGGGCCGGCGCATCGGGCCGGGGGATACCGTGGTCCTGAACGATCCGTACCGGGGCGGTACGCATCTCCCCGACCTGACGCTTGTCACGCCGGTCTTCGGCGATGACGGCGCCGCACCCCTCTTCTACGTGGCGAACCGAGCCCATCACGCCGACGTGGGGGGAATGGCCCCCGGGTCCATGGGGCTGGCCACCGAGATCTTTCAAGAGGGGATTCGGATTCCGCCGGTCACGCTGGTGCAGGCGGGGAACATCAACCGGGACGTGTTCGACCTCCTCCTCGCCAATGTCCGGACCCCCGACGAGCGGGAGGGGGACCTCGAAGCCCAACTGGCGGCGAACGAGACCGGGCGGCGGCGGCTGCGGGAGATCGTCGGCCGCTACGGGGTAGACGAGACCCTCGGGGCTGTGGAGGCGCTGAAACGGTACGCCGAGCGGATGACCCGCGAGGCGATCCGGCGGATCCCGGACGGCCGGTACACCTCTGTGGACTATCTCGACGACGATGGGATCACCGGGGACCCGATCCGGATCGCCGTCGCGGTCACCATCACCGGGGATGAGGCGCTGGTGGACTTCACCGGGACATCCCCGCAGGTCGCCGGCAGTCTCAACGCTGTCTACGCCGTGACCTTGTCGGCGGTCTTCTACGTCTTCCGCTGTCTCGTTGATATTGACATCCCCTCCAATGCCGGCTGCATGCGTCCCCTCACGGTCGTCGCTCCGGAGGGGACCGTAGTCCACGCCCGCCCGCCCGCCGCCGTGGCCGGCGGAAACGTGGAAACGTCGCAACGGATCGTGGATGTCCTCCTGGGGGCGCTGGCACAGGCCATGCCCGATCGGATCCCGGCGGCGAGTGCCGGGACGATGAGCAACCTGGTCATCGGGGGATACGATCCGGGGCGCGGGCGGTCTTTCGCCTATTACGAGACGATCGCGGGGGGCATGGGGGCGCGGCCCGGGCGCGACGGCATGGACGCCGTCCAGACGCACATGACCAACACCCGGAACACGCCCATTGAGGCCTTGGAGCATGCGTATCCCCTCCGGGTCGTGCGGTATGCGATTCGCCGCGGCTCGGGCGGGAAGGGACGGTATCGGGGTGGAGACGGGATCCGGCGGGATATCGAGCTGCTGACAGACGCCGCCGTCGGGCTCCTCTCGGACCGTCGGCGGTTTCGCCCGTATGGCGTGCAGGGGGGCGAACCCGGAGACGCGGGAGCAGCCATCCTCGTGAGCCCGCAGGGGGAGCGGCCGCTCGGCTCGAAGTTTCAGATCCGGGCGCAGGCCGGGGAGATCATCAGCATTCGGACGCCCGGAGGGGGCGGCTACGGGAGGCCGCCCTCGTGAGGAGGGCAGGGCGGATGGGAAGATACGGGACGGGGGAACGTGCCATGCGAGGGCTCCGACTGCACTTGGCCGAACGTCTCTGCGTCACCGTCGCGCTCCTGGTCATCAGCGGATGCGCGATTGCCGACTTCGATCTTGAACCCACGGAGGCGGGGCCCGGTGTCCCCCGCATCAGTAACTTCCGGATCGAACCGCCGGTCGTGGACCGCGGGGGACAGACCGTGCTGCGCTTCGATTTCCGCGACGACGACGGCGACGTGATGGACGTCTATCTGGGGGTGCGAGGGGAGGTCAAGGACTTCACCTTTGCCACCGGGCTGGCCTCCACCCTGCTCAGCCGCGGGCGGTACTACGGGCAGAAGGAAGGGACGGCGGCGGAGGCGATCACCATCAGCATTGAGCGCCGCTTCGCCCCCCTCACGTCGGAAGAGCGAGAGTACCAAGGCCTCGCGGTCGAGCCCGAACGGACACAGCAGGAGATCGCCGGGATCCGGATCTACGAGGTCTTCGTCGTCGATGAGAAGGGGCAAGTGAGCAATCGTCTTCAGGCGCGGGTGACCGTGCAGTGACGCGCAGCGGCGCGGCGGGCCTGACGAGGATCGGTGAGGCGGCGGATGAGGTATGTCTCCTGCCGCCCGGGACGCGCGGCGGAGAAACCCAACGGCTCTACAGGGCGGCGCGCCGGCTCCAGGGGAGTCCCCTGACGGCGCTGGCGGCCTCGCGGCTCAAGGCGACGGTGCGACCGGGAGAGGCGGTGCTGCTGGTCACGGGAGCCGGAGCACCTCCACAGCTGCCCGCGGGCGAGACCGATGGTCCGCTCGGCGTCGCGGTGCTCGCCCGTGCACTCCATGTCGGACTCGGGGCGCGGCCAGTCGTGGCTTCGGAAGAGAGGAACCTCGATCCGCTGCAGGCGGTGCTCGGCGCAATCGGCGTGGAGTGCACCGTCCTCCCCTTGCCCTGCGACGGGGAGGAGGCCGGTTACCGCCTGATAGAGGAGCTCCGCCCTGCGGCCCTCATCAGCGTGGAGAAACTGGGTCCCAATCCCAAGGGGGTCATCCATGACATGCGGGGCCGGGATGTGTCGGCCCACCATGCGCCGGTCCGGGCGTTGTTCGACGGCGCGAGGGATCGGCGCCTCCTCACCGTGGCGGTCGGCGATCGGGGAAACGAGGTCGGCTTCGGGGTGCTCGTAGGTCCGCACGTCAGACCCCAGATCCGCACCGAGCGGTGTCGGTGTCCCTGTCGCGGCAGGATCGGTTGTGACGTGCGGGTCGATGTCCTGGTGGTGAGTGCCGTCTCCAACTGGGGAGCCTACGGCGTGGTGACCTGTCTGCAGGCGCTCACCGGCCGGCGCCTCCTGCACACCCCGCACGAGGAAGCGGCGATGATTCGCGCAGCCATCGGGGCCGGGGCGCGGGACGGGGTGACGCATGCGGCGGGCTTCACGGTCGACGGCATCGACCTGAACGTTCAGCAGGCGGTCGTGACCCTGCTGGGTGCGGTGGGGAGAGAAATCGAGGTCGAACGATCCTGCTGACGAAACGGGCATGAGGGGTGGACGTGCCTATTTGGCGGGCACGAACAGGAGGTGGGAGGGGAGCGTGGAACACCCGTGGTCCTGCATTCTCGTGCAGTTTCCATCGAACGCACGGGTCGGAGATGATACAGCGGGTTGGCATGGGGCTTGCTCCCCCTCGGCGATGCGGAGGCCGGATCGGGAGAGAGGACCTCTCTGTGGCGAGGTGAATCGATTCGGGAGCATTGGGGAGTGAACGATGAAGAAAATCGAAGCGATCATCAAACCGTTCAAGCTGGATGAGGTGAAGAATGCCCTCGCGGAGATCGGGATCCAGGGACTCACGATCAGTGAGGTGAAGGGGTTCGGTCGGCAAAAGGGGCACACCGAGCTGTACCGGGGGGCGGAATACACCATTGATTTTCTTCCCAAGGTAAAGGTGGAGGTAGTGGTCGCCGACAGCAAGTGCGACCAGGTGGTGGACACGATCCAGGCGGCGGCGAAGACGGGGCGGATCGGCGACGGCAAAATTTTCATCCTCGATTGCCAGGAGGCCGTGCGGATCCGGACGGGAGAGCGGGGGGAAGAAGCCATCTAGGTTCATAGTTCATAGTGCAGGGTTCATGGACACGGATCGGAGTTTTTCCCTGAACCCTAAACTCTGAACCCTGAACCGACGGAGGGGGGCCCCGTGGAGACACTGGGCCTTTTCCTTTGTGCCCCGGGTGCTTACCCCAACGTCTCCGGAAAGGCAGTTGACCGCCTCCGGCGCGACCGATACAGTGGAAAGCATGGGGACGCGGATTTTCGATTTTCGGTTCGGCCTCGTCGATCTCGAAGGGGTCGTCTTCAACCCCGGCATCCTGTACCGGCGGGAGTTCGGCCGGTTCCTCGAGCGGGGGTATCGCATTTCGGCGAAAGAGGCGCTCCGCTTCTACCAGGCGCATGAGGCTCTCCCCCTGGAGGCGAAGCTGGCGCGCTTCCTTGCGGAGCACGGCCATCCGGCGGAGGAGGGGGCGACGGCGGCCACCGCGTTTCGCACCGCGGTCACCGCGTGTCGGCCGGTGGTTTCGGAAGGGGCGCGCGAACTCCTGGAGGCTTTCGCGCGTCGCGAGGCCGTCCTCTTCGCCCTGTCCGAGACAGAAACCGCCGCGGCCGAGGAGCGCCTGGTGGCGACGGAACTCACTGGTCTCTTCCGGCAGGTCATCGGGATCGATCAGGCGTCCCGAGGGCGCGGACAGATCGCGCACTGCTCGGCGGCGGTTCACCTCCCCCTTCACGCCTTTGCGGGCCAAAGCGTCGCGCTCCTG
>DASRUH010000121.1:0-3864 GCA_035655535.1 Methylomirabilis sp. (SeqCode) | reverse complement strand
GTGCCCGTTACGAACTAGGACTGAGGACTGAGCGCTGAGGACTGAGCGTTCAGGACTGAGGACTGAGGACTGAGGACTGAGAGGGGCGCGGGGTCGCGCATTCTAGCGGAGAATGAGCCAAGAGACGCAGAAACTCGTGACGGTGACGATTGACGAGCGACAGGTCCAGGTCCCGCCGGGAACCACCATCATCCAGGCGGGAGAGCGGCTGGGCGTCGAGATCCCGCATTACTGCTACCATCCCGGGCTGCCCATCGAAGGGGTCTGTCGGATGTGCCTCGTGGAGGTGGAGAAGTCTCCCAAGCTGCTCATCGCCTGCGCGACCCCCGTGGCCGAAGGGATGGTCGTCCATACGCGAACCCCGCATGTGGAGGAAGTGCGACGCGGCGTCCTCGAATTTTACCTCCTCAACCATCCGCTCGACTGTCCCGTCTGCGACAAAGGCGGGGAGTGCCCGCTCCAGGACTACACCATGCGGTACGGTCCCGGGGCGAGTCGGACCATCGAGCCGAAGGTCCATCGCGACAAGCACCGTCCCATCGGCCCCCATGTCATCTTCGATGCCGAGCGGTGCATCCTCTGCACCCGGTGCGTTCGGTTCTGCCGGGACGTGGTCGGCACCGGCGAGCTGGGGATCGGGTTCCGCGGGGACCGGGCGGAGATCATCCTCTTCCCGGGCCGGGACCTCGACAACCCGTACTCCGGCAACGTCATCGATCTCTGCCCCGTGGGGGCGCTCACCAGCACGGAGTATCGGTTCAAATTCCGCCCCTGGGATCTGGTGCGGCACGTCGAGAGCACGTGTCCCGCGTGCAGCCGGGGGTGCAGCATCGTGATGGACGTGCGGCATCTGAGGACAGGGGGGGAGGAAGTCCTTCGCATCCGCCCGCGACATAACCCGGAAGTGAACGGCTACTGGATGTGTGACGAGGGCCGCTTCGAGGCCTATCCTCGCCGGGGCCGGAGTGCACTGCAGAGTCCCCTCGTGCGGCGGGACGACGCGCACGTGTCGGTGGAGTGGGATGAGGCGGTTGCCGCCCTCGCGGAGCGACTACGCGGGATCTGCGACCGGCACGGTCCTGCCTCCGTCGGCGGCCTGCTCTCCACGTGGCTCACCACCGAAGAGCTGTATGCGGCTTCGACGTTCCTCAGGGAAGTGCTGGGGACTCCCCACCTGGATTATCGGGTGCATCCGGTCCAGGAGCTGGCGGCGGACGAGGCGGAGGACCATCTCCTCCGGCGGACCGACAAGAGTCCGAACACCCGGGGGGCCAGAGCCCTCGGCCTGGGCCCGGGCCCGGGGGGCTGGGGGACCCGGGAGATGCTCGAGGCGGCGCGGTCGGGGAGGCTCAAGGCCCTGCTCCTGTTTGAGGAGGAGCCCTGGGAGGAGGCGGTGTTCGCGGACGAGTGGGAACGCTCCCTGGACCGTCTCGAACTCCTGGTGATGTGGGCTGTGCGAGGGCCGGTCGGCACACGCCGGGCCGATCTCGTCTTCCCCGCGTTGGGTTACGCAGAGAAGGAGGGGACGATCGTGAACTTTGCCGGTCGCATCCAACGGGTGCGGAAGGCCATCGAGCCCAAGGGCAAGGTCCTCCCCTTGGGGGAAGTGTTGCATCGAGTGGCCGTTGGGCTTCGCGGCTCCGGGATCCCGTGGACCCCCGAGGAGATCTGGCGTCGCCTGGCGACGGAGTCCGCCGCCTTCCGCGGGATCGAGTACGAGACCATCGGGCCCCTCGGCGTCCCGCTCACTACTGGGGATCAAGGGTTTCAGGGATCAAGGGTTGAAGGGTGGAAGGGATGAAGGGTTGAAGGGATCGTCGGTGATGGGTGGATGATGATGGAGTTTCTGCTCGCGACGGTGCTGAAGATTGCGCTGGTGATGGGTCTGGTCCTCCTGGCGGTGGCGTATCTGACCTGGCTCGAGCGGAAAGTGATCGGCGACATGCAGGTGCGCTTCGGTCCCTCCCGGGTCGGGCCCTTCGGACTCCTCCAGCCCATCGCCGATGCGATCAAGCTGATGTTCAAGGAGGACATCATCCCGGCCCATGCGGATCGGGTGATCTTTCTCCTCGCGCCTGCGCTGACCCTCGTCCCGGCCCTGATCATCTTCGCCGTCGTCCCCTTTGGCCCGTCCTTCGTGATCACCGACGTCAACATCGGGCTCCTCTACGTCTTCGCCGTCGCCTCGCTCGGCGTCTACGGGATCGTGCTCGCCGGGTGGGCCTCGAACAGCAAGTACGCCCTCCTGGGGGGCCTCCGCTCGTCTGCCCAGATGGTGAGCTACGAGCTGAGCCTGGCGCTCTCGGTGATCGGGGTCGTGATGTGGACCGGGTCGCTGAGCCTGGTGGAGATCGTCGAGGGTCAGGCGGGCAGCTGGCACGGCATCGTCCCCCGATGGAATATCTTCCCCCAATTTTTCGGGTTCCTGATTTTCCTGGTGAGCAGCAATGCGGAGCTCAACCGGGCCCCGTTTGACCTGGCGGAAGCCGAGACGGAGCTGGTGGCGGGGTATCACACCGAGTACAGCTCCATGAAATTCGCCCTCTTCTTCATGGCGGAGTACGCCAACATGATCGCCGCCGGTGCCCTCGCGGCCACCCTTTTTCTCGGGGGATGGCAGGGCCCGTTCCTGCCTCCGGTCATCTGGTTCCTCCTCAAGGTCTTCGTCTTCATCTTCCTCTTCGTCTGGCTGCGGGCGACGCTCCCCCGGTTCCGGTACGACCAGCTGATGCGCTTCGGCTGGAAGGTGCTGTTGCCCGCGGCCCTGGCCAACGTGATGGTCACCGCGGCCCTCCTGGCCTGAGGAGCATCGATGGAATGGATCTTCTTCCTCGCCTTCGGCCTTGTGGCCGCGGTCGCGGCCGTCGCGATGGTGCTGCAGCGGAGTCCGATCTACAGTGCCCTCTACCTGATCCTCGCGCTCTTCGCGCAGGCCGGCCTCTACATCCTCCTCGGCGCCGAGCTGATCGCCGCCGTGCACATCATTGTATATGCCGGGGCCATCATGGTCCTCTTCCTCTTCGTCATCATGCTGCTGGATCTGGGACGTGCGGATCGTTCACCGGCGCGGGTGAAACCGGTCGGCGTGATCGTCGGCACCGTGCTGGCCGGCCTGCTGCTGGCCGAGCTGGCCGTGGGCGTCGGCCCCCAGATCGTGTTGGGGCCCCGGGGCGCCTATGACCCGGAGGTGCTCAGAACGGTCGGCAATACCCGGGCCGTCGGGCGCATCCTCTTTCGCGAATACCTGATTCCTTTTGAATTGACGTCGCTGATTCTGCTCACCGCCATGGTCGGCGCCATGGTACTCGCCAAACGAAAGGTGGAGTGAAGGAACGATGGTCCCCCTCTGGGCGTATCTGCTCCTTAGCGCCTTCCTGTTCATGGTCGGGGTCGTCGGCGTGGCGACCCGACGCAACGCCCTGATCATCTTTATGGCCATCGAGCTGATGCTGAACGCGGTGAATCTGACATTCGTTGCCTTCTCGCGGTTTCTCCACTCCCTCGACGGGCAGGTCTTCGTCTTTTTCGTGATGACCGTGGCGGCGGCGGAGGTGGCGGTGGGGCTGGCGATCATCATCGCCCTTTTCCGGACAGCGGAGACGGTGAACGTGGATGAGGTCCGCCTGCTTAAAGGCTAGAGGAGCATGTTCAACGTGCAACGTGCGACGTCCAGCGGTGTACCGGCGGCACCACCCCCCTCCTTTCAACGTAGAACGTAGAACGTTGAACCTTGCACGGGGAAACGATGATTGACTTCGTCTGGCTCGTGCCTGCCTTGCCGCTCCTCGGGGCGCTGGGCACCGGCCTCGGGGGCCGGCGCCTCGGCCCCCGGGCCCACTGGGTGGCGGTGCCCGCCGCAGGGGC
>DASRUH010000120.1:0-2352 GCA_035655535.1 Methylomirabilis sp. (SeqCode) | reverse complement strand
AAGAGGATGCGGGGCCGATGGAGCACCCCGCGGGCGATGTCGAGTCGCCGACGCAGCCCGCCGGACAGATGCTTTGTCATGTGATCCTTCCGATCGGTCAGCTCGAAAAGCCGGAGGATCTCGGCAATCCGCTCGGTGGCGACGCGGGACGTCAGGTTTTGCAGGTAGCAGGCGAACCAGAGGTTTTCGTACGCCGTCAAGTCTTTGTCGAGGGTACTCTCCTGAAAGACGAGCCCGATGGCCCGTCGGACCGCCCAGGCCTCCTTCACGCAATCATGGCCCGCGACGCGGGCGGAGCCGGCGGTCGGCCGAAGCAACGTGCACAGCATGTGAATCGTGGTTGTCTTCCCGGCGCCGTTGGGGCCCAGGAAGGCGAACAGCTCGCCCGGGCGGATCTCGATGGTGAGCCCGTTCACCGCAGTGAGATCGCCAAAGCGTTTGACCAAATTTTCTGTCACGATGGCGGGCACGCTTTTCCTCACACCCCCCACGAGACCAGTTTCGTTTCCAGAAAACTCTCGAGACCCATCTGACCCCCCTCCTTGCCGATCCCGCTCGCCTTCCATCCGCCAAAGGGGGCCTGGGGGGTTCCCGGGAACGGGTCGTTGATCCCTACGACCCCGAACCGGAGCTGCTCCGCCATGCGAAAGACCCGGCTCACGTTCCGCGTGTAGCAGTAGGCGGCCAGCCCGTACGGCGTGGCGTTCGCCGCCGCGATCACGTCCGCTTCCCCGGAAAAGGAGAGGAGCGGGGCGACGGGACCAAAGGTCTCCTCCTGCATGATGACCATCTGGTCTGTCACTCCGGTCAGTACGGTTGGCTCGAAATAAAATCCCCCGACGAAGGCCCCGCCCGTGAGACGGCGACCTCCGCAGAGGACCGTGGCTCCCTTGCTGCGGGCGTCTTCCACGTGGTGCGCGACCTTTTCGTAGCCCTCCTTGTTGATCAACGGTCCGACCCTGACCGTCTCGTCCTGGGGATCCCCGACATGCAGCGCGCAGGCCAGCTCGGTGAATCGCGCCGCAAAGGGCTCGAAGATTCGCTCGTGGATGTAGATCCGGTTCGCGCAGATGCACGTCTGTCCGGCGTTTCGGAATTTGGATGCCACCGCGGCCTGGACGGAAGCCTCGGGGTCCGCGTCGTCAAAGACGATAAAAGGGGCGTGTCCCCCGAGCTCCAGGGTAAGGCGCTTGACCCGGTCGGCGGCATGACGCATCAAATATCGTCCGACTTCGGTCGAGCCGGTAAAGTTGATTTTCCCGACGGCAGGATGCTCCAAAAAGGCCTGTCCGATTGCCGGGGCATCTCCCGTCACCAGGTTCAGCACTCCCGGCGGCAGCCCGGTCTCCTGGAGGGCCTCGCAGACCGCAATGGCGCTGAGGGGTGTGCGCTCATCCGGTTTGACGACGACGGTGCATCCGGCGGCGAGGGCCGGGGCGACCGGTCGCGTGATCGCCGCCGCGGGAAAGTTCCAGATGGTGATGGCGGCAGCGACGCCGATGGGCTGCCGCAGCGTCAGGAGGCGTCGGGAGGGGGAAGAGGCGGGGATTGTCCGTCCCCCGATCCGTTTGCATTCTTCGGCGGCGAACTGCAGGAATCCCGCCGCGTACCCGATCTCGCCCCGCGCCTCGGTGATCGGCTTGCCTGACTCGGCTGTGAGGAGGCGGGCGAGCCGCTCGCGATCGGCGAGGAGCCGGTCAGCGGCGCGCTGCAGGAGACCTGCGCGCTCTGCTGCCGGGCGTGCCGCCCAGCCCGGAAAGGCCTTCTGGGCTGACTCAATGGCTCTTCCCGCCTCTGCAGCTCCAGCATAGGGGACTTCGGCCAGCCGCTCGCCGGTGGCCGGATTGATCACCGGGAACGTGCGACCGTCCTCTGCCGGGACCCACTCGCCGATCAACAACCGCCACGGGCGGTCCAACCACGAGGCGTGTGCCGCGTCCTTCATGGCGTCTCGAGGAGCGACTTCAAAATTACCAGCTCCTTCCGTACGTTGGCCACGAGGTTTTCGAACTGCCCCGGCGTGGCTCCGGGCGGCTCGAACTGGGTGAAGAGGTAGAGCACCCCATCACCCGTCCGCAGGAGCCGGCTGGGGGAGCACCGGAACTGCCCATCCCGGCCGAAATGGAAGTCGATCACCCCCGTGTCGTGATCTGCCCGGATAAATAGATCCAGTTCACCGCGGGGGGTCCGCACCCGAAAGGTGTCCCCGCGCGGCTCAGGTGGGGCGAGCGCGAAATCGACCGTCCAGAGGTGCAGTCTGGTGGGGTCCGTAAGAAAGGCCCAGGCCCGATCGAAGGGGACTCTCATGGCGATGGATAGAGTTTCTGACCGCTCCACAGCTCTGTCCCCTCT
>DASRUH010000119.1:0-10729 GCA_035655535.1 Methylomirabilis sp. (SeqCode) | reverse complement strand
GAGAGATTATAATGTAACTTACGACCAAGGCTGAATTTTCCTATGTTCTATTAGCCGGTGGGTTTCGGTTCGGATCTGTGCGATCGGACTTGGCTGTAAATGGAGGGCCGTGACAGAGTACCCGGAAGACCACACTTGCTGCGATTGCCACGGACAGGTATGATAGTGATATTCGGGGACTGGGTACCGTCTTGCTGTCTGGGCGTCTGATGGTGTCGGAGCTGGCAAAAAGATCGTGTGTGCCCTGTAAAGGCGGGACGCCGCCGCTCACAGTCGCTGAAATCACGCCCCTTCTCGCACAGCTCGAGGGGTGGGAGGTCGAGAAGGCCCACCACCTCCGCAAGACCTTTCGCTTCAAGGACTTCACGGCCACCCTGGAGTTCGTGAATCGGGTGGGCGCCATCGCCGAGCGAGAGGGGCATCATCCCGATATCTGTTTCGGTTGGGGGAGGGGCACGATCGAGCTCTGGACGCACAAGATCGACGGTCTGACCGAGAGCGATTTCATCCTGGCGGCCAAGATCGATGAGGCGGTCCTGGGGACCAAGGGGTGAAGGGGTAAAGGGATAAAGGGTTGAAGGGATGAAGGGTCGAAGGGACCAAGGGACGAAGGGTTGAAGAGTTCAAGGGTTGAAGGGATGAAGGGTTCAGGGGACAAAGGGATGAAGGGTCGAAGGGACGAAGGGATGAGACGACGGAAACGATCCTGGGTAGTGGTCGGTGCGTTCCCGGCGGCTGTGCTTTTCGGGAGTGTGGCGCTGGCCGCCACCTTCGACGTGCAAAAGGCCAAGAACACGACACAACAGCTCACCCGGAAAAACGCCACGGCGCTGATCGGGGTCTCGTCGGCTGTCCCGGATGAGTTGCGGATCGAAGTGATCGAGATCATTCAGGCCCTGGAGCTCTCGCGGGATCGTATCCTCCTCTTCATCGACCGGGTCGGCGAGGGCGTGTTTCCCCCCGAAGAAGGTGCCCGGCGGGCGACGGGCATTGCGGAAACTGCTGCCCAGAGGGAGAGAGAGTTCCTGCAGAAGTTGATGACGCGCGTGCCGGACCCCGTCGTCGCCAAGGTCGAAAATGCGCTGGCGGTCTCCGGTGAGAGTTGGAAGGGGCTCGTGTCGGCGTTTCGACTGACCGAAAAAGAAGAGGCGCGAGAGCTCCCCTCGCGCCCCTCGATGGACTTCTTTCTTGCCCCGGCCGGTCCAGGCCCGGTTTCTCCCGCGGACGAGTGATTGTGCCCGACCGCCTGGTCTCCCCGCACCCACGATTCTCACGCGGCCGCTAGCGCCGGATGCCCCGTCACCGTGCGCGTCCCCGACGGAGGCGCAATGCGGCGAGGCTGCGCAGGACCGCCAGATTGCGGCGGTCATTCCCCACCGGATCCCCTTCCTTGGGCGTCTCCAAGATCATCGGGATGTGCCGAAGCCGCGGATCATTGATGAAAAGTCGAAATCCTTCCAGGCCGATGTGCCCGCGGCCGATGTGGGCGTGACGGTCCACGCGACTTCCCAACTCGCGTTGGGAGTCGTTGAGGTGGATGCATTTGAGGTAGGCGAGGCCGATCACCGCATCGAGCTCACGGATGGTCCGCTCGTAGGCCTTCCGACCTCGGATCTCATAGCCGGCGGCGAAGATGTGGCAGGTGTCCAGGCAGATCCCCACGCGCTCTCGCTGCGTCACGGCATCGCGGATCGCGGCCAGGTGCTCGAACCGGTAGCCCAGGCTTGACCCCTGCCCGGCGGTCGTCTCCAGGCAGATGCTGACGGGAGAGGCCGTGCTCCCTGCCAGGACGGTGTCCAGCGCCTCCGCCACGCGCCTGATCCCCTCCGCCTCTCCGCTGCCCCGGTGCGCCCCCGGGTGCATGATAAGGGTGGGAATGTCCAGGGTGGCGGCCCGCGCCACCTCGCCCCCCAGGGCCGTCAGGGACTTCTGGTAGAGGCGCCGGTCGGGCGACGCCACGTTGATGAGATAGCCGTCGTGGGCGAGGATGGGCCAGATCGCGGTCCCCTGCCGAAGTTCCCGATAGGCCCGGACCTCGGCCTCCGTAAGGGCCTTGGCCCTCCACTGGTTGTTGTTTTTCGTGAAGATCTGGATCGTATCGCAGCCGGTCTCCTGCCCTCGCAGCAGCGCCGTCGACAGGCCCCCCGCGATCGACATGTGCGCCCCCAGGCGAGGCCCACCCCGGGTCAGCGTGGCGCTTGGACTTTGCTTTACGGGTCGCATACCATTCGTCCGCGGTCGAGGTGGGCGTTCAGGGTTAGGAGTTCATGGTTCATGGTTGAAGACCTCCGGGTTTAACTTGCCGGACGGAGCAGGGCTCTTACCGTGAACTGTGAACCATGAACCGTGAACCATCCCGGAGCATCCCGAGCCGGCAGAGGGCGAAGTCGTACTTGACCGGATCCTCCGGGTCGAACTGCTTCAGGGTTTCGGTGATGTCCAGGGCCATCGCCAGGCCCGGGCTCTTCATGCGGGTAAGGCCGAGAGACCTTGAGACCTGCGCCACGTGCGTATCGAGGGGGATAATCAGCTTCGACGGGCTCGGGTCCAACCACAGGCCGAAGTCGATGTGATCCCGCCGGATCATCCATCGGAGGAAGAGATGGAGGCGCTTGCACGCTCCCCCGCGTCTCGGGGAGGGGAGGAGATGGCGCATCCCCGGGGAGAGGCACCCCTTCCGGTAGATGGGCCGCGGATCGAGGAGGAGGAGCCGGTCCACAAAGGCGGTGAGGGCGGCACGGGTGTCCTGGTCGCGATCACTGTAGCCCGCGAGGAAGCAGGCCCGGAGGGAGCCGTAGCGCTCGAGGACCTGTCGGAGCAACCAGAAGAGGCACAGCACGTCGGCAGCGGTATTGAAGCGGTAGCGAAAGCGCCGGAGGCCATCGGCTCCCCGTCCGGGGTCGAACCGGAGGAGGAACTCGTACGGATGCGGCCCGAGCCCCGCGAGCAGGGTGTCCATCGCGGGCGTGAATCCCTGCACGCGGCCGTAGGCAAAGCAGCTGGCGATGAACCCCACCACCTCGATGTCTTCCGGTCGATGGTAGCGGCGGGGGAACTGGAGGGCCGAGGTGTGGAGGTACGTCAGGTCGTAGGTGGTGTAGAGGCGATCCAGGGTGGCCTTGAGGGCTGCCCGATTCCGTCGGCCCCTCATCCCTGCTTCTCTTTGCGCTCCCGAAGCAGATCCTGACTTTTTTCCATGAAACCGATGGCATAGGGACAGATGACGGGGACCTTCTCGATCTGCCCGTTGGACTTGTAGTAGGCGGCGAGTCGGATCGAGTAGCCGTTGACCGCGCCCGAGAGGGTCTTCCCCTTGACGTACCCCCAGGGCCTCGTCTTGGACACATCGTTGATCGCCACCACGAGCCCGACGGTCCCGTCGCTGAAATACTGCTTGTCGTCCTTGGAGAGCTGTGTGGTGGCCCGGGTCGTCCCATACATGGAATGGGAGTGGTAGTCACCCACGCATTCCCAGCGGGTCGTGGTGCGGACGGCCTCCTCCACGCGTTGGCTCCGCTTCCAGTCCATGTGGACTTCCCGGTATTTGCGGTTCGCCGTCTGGTACGGGACGGCAAACTCGACGAAGACACGGTCCGAGGTGCTGTGGCCGAGAAGAATGCCAAAGCACTCGCGGCGGTAGACCTCGATGGTAGAGACGAGGAGGCCGACGAAGGCGTTTTCGCTTAGATAGATTTCCATTTCCCGATCCCGACCTACAAATCGAGCCTTTGGCTGCGTTCGACTTTCCCGGTGTACGAAGGCCTTTCGGAACGCCTAGGGGTCTGGAATGGTCTTGATCCCTGCGACCGGAGCCACTTCGGATACCGTCCTGCGGGTGCAATAAGCGTACCCCACCACTTTACGGGTGGCAAGATCATTTTGCTTGACCTGGGGGAAAAAAAGTGTAGAAAATCAGTAATGCTGAATATCAGAGGAGAGACATAAATGCGCGTGACTATTAAAGAACGAGGTCAGATCACCATCCCTGCAAGGGTACGGAAGGATCTCATGCTGAGTCCGGGGGATCTCCTCGAGGTCGAGGTCAGGGGGGGCTCGCTGGTATTGACCCCTCTAGAGGTCGGCGTCCGGCGGGTGGACAGGGAGAGTACGGCTGCCGAAGGGGCGACGTCATGAGTCCCGTGATCGTGGTGCATGGCGGGGCGGGACGATTCCCTGAGCGGGATCAGGAGGAGCAAGGAAAGGGTTGCCGGGCGGCCGTCCTGGAGGGGTGGCGGTGTCTCCTCCGAGGTGGATCGGCCCTCGATGCCGTCGAGGAGGCGGTGGTGTTTCTGGAGGATCATCCGCTCTTCAACGCCGGAAAGGGTTCTGTGTGTAACGCCGAGGGCGAGGTCGAGATGGACGCCTCGCTGATGGCGGGACGGACGCTCGAGGCCGGGGCGGTGGGGGCGGTCCGGGCGATCCGAAATCCCATCCGTCTCGCCCGGCGGATCCTGGAAGACGGCCGTCACATCCTGCTTGTCGGAGAGGGAGCCCGTCGATTTGCGTCCGAGGTCGGGGTGGCCACGTGCGCCCCCGAAGAGCTCGTCACGGAGCGGCAGCGGGCGCGGTGGGAAGCATGGCAGGGCGGCGCGGCCGGGACGGTGGGTGCGGTCGCGATGGATGGGACCGGCGGCGTCGCGGCTGCCACCTCGACGGGAGGCCTCATCGGCAAGCGGCCGGGCCGGGTCGGGGACAGCGCCCTGATCGGTTCCGGGACCTACGCCGACGCCTCCTTGGGTGCAGCCTCGGCCACGGGAAATGGCGAGGCCATTATGCGGGTCGTCTTAACCAAGACGGCCGTCGAGCTTCTGCGCGACGGACGCCATCCCGTGGAGGCGGCGCGAGCGGCGATCGGGATCCTGGAACGGTGGGGGGAAGGGGGGATCATCCTGATCGACCGCCAAGGGCGCGTCGGACACGCGCACAATACGCCCTTCATGTCGGCTGCCTTCATGGATCAAACCGCTTCGGGCCCGATGCCCCTCGACTGAATAGGGCCGGCTGGGTGGAGCGACGGCCTCCGGTACGGATCTTTACAGGCGGGGGACTGTCGGATAGGATGGCAGGGCGATTCTCTTTTCCTCCAGTTCGACCAGGATTCCCGTACCCGGAGCGACATCCGTGATCTCGGCGACCTTGACGTACTCGCCCATAGCTCTCCCCTCGGGTTGGCCGAGCGTGGATGTGTGACGGCGTGCGCGGGCAGCACGTTACCAGAATGTCTGGGAGATCGCCAAGGGGAACCGATGCGGCTCACGGGTAAGGTGGCCCTGGTCACCGGCGGCAGTCGGGGGATCGGCAAAGCCGTCGCGGCGGCGTATGCGGCGGAAGGGGCCGACGTAGTTGTGGTGGCGAGAGATCGCCATCGCCTGGAGGCGGCCGCGGCCGAGATCCGAAAAGAGGGGCGCCGGGTGGTGGCGTTCCTTGCGGACGTGGCGGAGCGCGGGAAAGCGCAGGCACTGGGCGGGCTGATCCGGCGGGAATTCGGGCGCCTGGACGTCCTGGTGAACAACGCATCCTCCCTCGGCCCTCGCGTTCCCATCCTCGAATACCCGGAAGAGGAGTGGGAACGGGTCATCGCTGTCAACCTTCACGGTCCGTTCTTCGTGATCAAGGCCTGTCTCCCGGTGATGATGGCGACGGGCGGCGGCTCGATCATCAACGTGAGCTCCGGCGTCGGCCGCGTCGGCAAGCCCCGATGGGGCGCCTATGCCGTCTCCAAGTTCGGGGTCGAAGGCCTCACCCAGGTCCTCGCCGCGGAGTTGCAACCCTTCGGGATCCGCGTGAACGCGGTCAATCCGGGCGGCACGCGGACCGCCATGCGGGCAACGGCCTATCCCGAGGAAGACCCGGTCACCTTGCCGACCCCCGAAGAGATCACCCCGGTCTTCGTCTATCTCGCCTCCGACGAGTCCCGCGGGGTGACCGGACAATCCCTCGAGGCCAGGGACTTCCTCCATCGGTAACGGGATCTGGGGTGGTTAAGCGGCGAACACGACGGCGGGGATATCCGGGACCGGGTGTCAGGGCGAGGAGCCGGACGCTCTCAGCGTAAAGATCAGGAGGAGGGTCGGCTCGTACTCGGCGTCTCCGGTGAAGATCCGGTTCCAGGCGGCATTGTTGTCATTGATGACGTACAGCCGGCCCGTCGCGCGATCGAAGTGGATCCCCTCGTAGTTGGCCCCGCCCGCCCGCCCCTTCACCTCTTCCCTGACTCGATCGAGGTCGAGCACACAGACGCCGGCGGCGGGGTCCCCCGTCCGCACCTCACAGATCCTGCGGAACCCCTCGCCGAGCTCCCACGACATGTTCAGCACGAGGAATCTTGTCCCGTCCGAATCGCGGGGGGTCAGTCCGGGCGTCCGGCCCGTCTGCGCCGGGAAGGGGACGGCGTGGCAGTGGCGCTCGGGAAGACGGCAACGGTACAAGGTGCGCGTCGGCTGCCCCCTGCCCTCCTCGAGGGCGTAGAGGGTTCCGGCAACGGCGGCAAGCCCCTCGAGGCCGTCGTTCGCGGTGTGGTTTCTGCCCGGGAGGCAGAGGACGTCCTCCGCCGCGGCGCGCGGGTGGCCGCCGCGCGGGTCAGTCACCCGCGCCATCAGGATGGCCCGGTAATTTTCCGAGAGGAGGAAGAAGAGGCCCTCGGCGTCAACGGCGATGTCTTCGAGGTCGAGCCGGTCTCCCCGATGCGCTCCGCAGGCCTTGAGGGCCTGCCGGATCGGTGGGGGAATGTCGAGGGGGACCTCGGCGGCGGTGACACCCCCCTCCCGCCGTGCAAGGTCCAGTCGATAGATGGCGGCGTCACTCTTGTCCGTGACCGCCCAGAGGTGCTCCGCGAACCGGGTCAGCCCCGAGACCTCGCGGAGATAGCCGCCGCTCGCGAGACGCACCTCCCGCGCCTCCTCGAAGAGAAAGCGCGTGTCGCAGGGCTCTCCGTCGCACGCCAGCGTCCCGCCCGGAACAAGCAGCAGGGCGATTCCGAAGGCCATTACCGTCGGGGTCCGAAAGCATGGTGCCCGGGAGTGCGGTCCCGGGCACCCATGCAGCGGACGTCGCCTGCCGCCCATCAAGAAGAAGAAGACGTGATCCGCGCCCGCTCGCGCTGGAAGGCTTCTTTGCCCGCCTCGTAGGCGGAGAGGACGGCCTCCCGTCCCTGATCCACGGCCTCTTCCATGCGGTCCCGAACCTCTTCGGCCACATCCAGGGCCTTGTCCTGGAACTCCTCGGTCAGCCGGCGGAGCCGCACCCGCGTCCGCCTCCCCGATTCCGGAGCGTAGAGCAGGGCGGCGAGGGCGCCGAAGGCCCCTCCCAGCAGAAATGCCAGCACGACGGCCGCCCCGCCAGATCCACGGTCATTACTCATCGCCACTCACCTCCTCTTTGCAAAGATCTTCCGAAGCAGAAACCGGCCTCCCATCCTGAGCCCCACGATCATGGCGCCGAAGGAGAGGAGGCGCGGCTGCACCGTCGTCCGGAGAATATCGCTCGTGCCGCGGAGCGTTTCGCCGAAGTCCTGGATGGCCTCGGTCGTGCGGCTCACCTTGTCCATGTTCTTCAGGACCCCGGCCGAGATCTGGTTGAGATTCTGGATCGCCTCCCGGAGCTCGGCCACCGTCCGGCGCACGTCCTGTTCGGCCGATGCGATTAATCCATCCGCGCGGCTGAGCGTCTGCCGGGCCTGCCGGATCAGGGGGAGGAGAGCGACGACCGCGACCACCACGGCGACCGCGATGAGGGCGACGGCGACGGCGAGCACGGTAGACAGCGCATCGGTCATGCGATCACCCCCTGTTCCCTGAACGCGTCGATGGCTCCCCCCTCGAGCCCCAGCCAGGCCTTCAGCACGTCGACGGTGTGCTCGCCGAGGCGCGGCGCGGGCCGGTCCACGCGGCTCGGGGTCCGCGAGAGCTTGAGGGGGGATCCGGGCAGGCGGATGGGGCCGGCCTCGGGATCGTGGACCGTCCGGATCATCTCTCGGGCCTGGACCTGCGGGTCCGCCACGACCCGGTCGATGGTGTTGATGGGCCCGCAGGGGATGCCGGCCTGTTCCATGGCCTCCATCCATTCCCGGACGGTCTTCGTCCGGGAGGCCTCGGCGATGACGGGGTGGAGGGCCCCGTGATGTTCGGCCCGCAGCGCGTTGGTGGCGAACCGGGAATCCTCCAGGAGGGCTTCGCGGCCGATGACCCGGCAGAAACGCTCCCAGTGGGACGTCCCGACGGCGAAGATGACGTAGCCATCTTTCGCCTCGAAGGCCTCAAATGGGGCGATGGAGGGGTGGCGGGCACCGAGCGGCCCCGGGACCTCTCCCGTCGTCGTGTGTCGGATGATCGCATTCTCCAACAGGGCGACCTGGCAGTCGAGCATCCCGATGTCCACCATCTGGCCCTCGCCGGTCTGGTGCCGCGCGCGCAGGGCCGCCAGGATCCCGATGGCCGTGAAGAGGCCGCCGGCCAGGTCCCCGATGGCCGGACCGGTCTTGAGCGGCCGTCCCCCCGGCTCGCCGGTGATCGACATGACCCCTCCCATCCCCTGAATGACCATATCGTAGGCGCCGCGTGTGCGGTAGGGCCCGGTCTGGCCGAAGCCGGAGCAGGCGGCGTACACGAGTCGCGGGTTCCGGTTCATCACCGTCTCGTAGCCGAGGCCCAGGCGGTCCATGGTGCCCGGGCGGAAGTTTTCCACCAGGACGTCGGCCCGCGCGATGAGTTCCCGGGCGCAGTCGCGCCCCCGCGGATCCTTGAGATTCAGCGCCACGCTCTTCTTCCCGCGGTTCAGGCTGACGAAGTAGGCGCTCACTCCGTTCAGGAAGGGGCCGACGCCGCGGGCCTCGTCTCCCGCCGTGGGCTCCTCGACCTTGACCACCTCCGCACCGAGATCCGCCAGGATCATCGTGCAGTACGGGCCCGCCAGGATCCGGGAGAAATCAATGACCTTCACGCCGTCGAGCGCCTGCATGAGTCATGCCGTTCATGGTTCAGCAGTCACGATGAACGTTGAACTGCAGTATCCTTGGTGAAGACGATCTCGCCGCGCTCCACGTCGACCAGGAGGTGATCCCCCTCCCTGAACTCCCCTTGCAGGATTCGGGCCGCCATGGGGTCGAGCACCATCCGCTGGAGCGCCCGCTTCAGCGGCCGCGCCCCGTAGACGGGGTCAAAGCCGGCCTCCGCCAGGCGGCGCTTGGCGGCCTCCGACAGGGTGAATTCGATCTTGCGCTCGGCCAGCCGCCTCCGGATGTGCCGGAGCTGGATCTCCACGATCCGCGTGATCTCGCGCATGCCGAGGCGGTGAAAGATGATGACCTCGTCGATCCGATTGAGAAACTCCGGGCGGAAATGCGTCCGGAGGGTCTCCCCGATCCGTTCGCGGATCTCCTTCTCGTCGGACAGCTCCTGGAGGAAGTGGCTGCCCAGGTTCGAGGTCATGATGATGATGGCGTTCCGGAAGTCGACGGTCCGCCCCTGGCCGTCCGTGAGCCGGCCGTCGTCCAGGATCTGCAGGAGCACGTTCAACACATCGGCGTGGGCCTTCTCGATCTCGTCGAACAGGATCACCGAGTAGGGCCGGCGCCGCACCGCCTCGGTCAGCTGCCCCCCCTCTTCGTAGCCGACGTAGCCGGGCGGGGCGCCGATCAGGCGGGAAACCGTGTGCTTCTCCATGTACTCGGACATGTCGAGGCGGACCATGGCGCGCTCGTCGTCGAAGAGGAACTCGGCCAGCGCCCGGGCGAGCTCCGTCTTGCCCACCCCCGTGGGTCCCAGGAAGATGAAGGAGCCGAGGGGCCGGTTCGGGTCTTGCAGGCCCGAGCGGGCGCGCCGGATGGCGTTCGCGACCGCGCTGATGGCCTCGTCCTGGCCGACGACCCGCTCGCGGAGCTTCTCCTCCATGTGGAGGAGCTTTTGCGTCTCCCCTTCGAGGAGCCGGGTCACCGGGACGCCGGTCCATTTCGCGACGACCTGGGCGATGTCTTCCTCGTCCACCTCCTCCTTGAGCATCATCCCTTCTTTCTGGAGCTCCTCGAGCCTGACGCGCTCCGCCTCGAACTCTTTCTGGAGCTGCGCGATGACCCCGTAGCGAAGCTCGGCCACCTTGCCGAGGTCCCCCTGCCGCTCGGCCTGCTGTTCCGCAACCCGCCCCTGCTCCAGGCGCTCCTTGATGTCGCGGATCTTTTTGATGATCGTCTTCTCCCGTTCCCAGCGGGCCTTGAGCGCCCCCGACCGCTCCCGCAGCTCGGCGAGGTCCCCTTCGAGATGGGCCAGGCGCTCCCGGGAGCCGGGGTCGGTCTCTTTTCGGAGGGCTTGCCGTTCGACTTCGAGCTGGCGGATCTTCCGCTCCACCTCGTCGATCTCGGTGGGCATGCTGTCGATCTCCATCCGGAGACGCGAGGCCGCCTCGTCGATGAGGTCGATGGCCTTGTCCGGCAGGAACCGGTCCGAGATGTAGCGGTGGCTGAGGACGGCCGCGGCCACCAGGGCGGCGTCCTTGATCCGCACGCCGTGGTGGACCTCGTACTTCTCCTTGAGGCCCCGGAGGATCGAGATGGTATCCTCGACCGAGGGCTGCCCGACGACGATGGGCTGGAACCGCCGCTCGAGGGCGGGGTCCTTCTCGATCCGCTTGCGGTACTCGTTCAGCGTCGTCGCGCCGATGCAGCGCAGCTCGCCCCGGGCGAGGGCCGGCTTGAGCATGTTCGAGGCGTCCACCGCCCCCTCGGCCGCCCCGGCTCCGA